>NZ_JBEXYN010000007.1:130911-276068 GCF_040630935.1 Streptomyces sp. NPDC005722 | reverse complement strand
CCGCCGGGGCCCCCGCGGGGCGGGGGGGCCCGCCCGGGGGCCGGCCCGCCCGGCCCGCCGGCCCCGGCGGGGTGCGGTCCGCCGGCCCGTCCCCCGAGGGGGCGGGCCGGTCGTGGCCGGGGGCCACGCGGACCGGGGTGCCGAGCTGGGTCATCCGACCTTCACCGACTTGGAGGTGGCGCTGCCGTTGGAGTAGCCCGCCCGCTTGGCGGTGATCTTGACCGCGACCCGGTGCCCGCGGTCGGACTTGGTCAGCACGTAGGTGGAGTGCGTGGCGCCGCGGATCACCTTGCCGTCACGCCGCCACTCGTAGCTGTACGACGTGGCGGAGGGCTTCCAGCTGCCGGCCTTGGCGGTGAGCCGCTTGCCGACCTTGGCGGTGCCGCTGACGGTCGGCAGCTTGGTGTACTTCAGGGCCGGGCCGACGGCCACGGTCACCGCGGGGCTGGTCGCCGCGGTGCTGCCGGTGCTGTTCTTCGC
The DNA here is from genome assembly GCF_040630935.1 of Streptomyces sp. NPDC005722. Lineage (NCBI taxonomy): Bacteria > Bacillati > Actinomycetota > Actinomycetes > Kitasatosporales > Streptomycetaceae > Streptomyces > Streptomyces sp. NPDC005722. Next base: position 275,588 of record NZ_JBEXYN010000007.1, on the reverse strand, counting down.
GGTGATCCGGCAGGAGACCTTGTGCTTGTAGTCGCTCGAGGTCAGGCCGAAGGTCTTCGCGCTCGCGCCGCTGATGACCTTGCTGTCGCGCAGCCAGCCGTACGCGTACGAGGTCGCCCCGCTGAACGTGGCGGAACAGGTCACCTGCGAGGCGACCTTGGCGGTGCCGGTCACCTTCGCGGCGGTGACGACCACCGGAGGCTTGACCTTGACCGTGTACGGGAGGGCCGCCGAGACCGAGGGCTTGTACGCCGCCGCGTCGGCCGGGGTGAACGCCGCGGTCAGCGTATGGGTGCCGACGCCCAGGGCGCCGGTGCTCAGCGAGGCCGTGCCGTTCGACACGGTGACCGGCGAGCCTATCTGGGCCGCGCCGTCCAGGAAGCGGACCGAGCCCGCGGCCGTGGCCGGGGCCACCGTCGCGGTGAGCTTCACCGCGGTGCCCTGCACCACCGGGCTCGCCGGGGAGGCGGCGAGGGTGGTCGTGGTGGCGGCCTGGGTGGGGGGCGGGGTGCTCTGGTACGTGGTGTTGGAGGTGAACCAGACGGCGGTGGTGAAGTCGCCGTACGTCGCCGACCCGAAGGCCTTGCGGCAGGTCAGGGTGAAGTCGTAGCGGCCCTTCAGCTCGTCGAAGCCCGCGTCCTTCGCGTAGTCGCGCATCGTCTGCATCAGCGGCACGGTGAAGCCGCCACCGGGGGCCCCGGGGTAGATGGCGATCTCCGAGTTGCCCACCACGTTCTGGCCCTCGGCCGGGAAGCCCGAACCGGTCACCTTGACGATGAGGTTGGTCGCCTCGTCGGGGCACGGCGCCGACGTGGTCAGCGACATCCCCGACAGGTCAGTGCCGGTGGCCGGCGCGACCTCCATGGAGCCGATGACCTCGGCCCTGGCCGTCCCGGCGACGGCGACGGCGATGCCGCCGGCCGCGAGCGCCGAGGCGAGCACCAGCGAGAGCCGCCGGCGCACGGTCGTGATCTTCATGGTCGTTCCCCGCCGTCTCAGTCGTTCGAGGAGTCGGAGAAGGACAGCAGGCCGCGGCGGCGCGCCTGCCGGACGACCACGGTCCCGGCCCCGACCAGTGCGGCCGCGGCGGCGGCCAGCCAGCCGGCGTCGGCGCCGGTGGCGGCCAGCGAGCCGCCGTTGTCGCCCGAGGCGCCGCCGTCGACCTCGGTGGAGATGCCCTCCGAGCCGCCGTCGGTCGTGTCGCCACCGGTCGTGTCGCCACCGGTGGTGTCCGTCGGGTCACCGGTGTCGGTGGGCTCGCCGGTGTCCGTCGGGTCACCGGTGTCGGTGGGCTCGCCGGTGTCGGTCGGGTCCGTCGTCGGCGTGGTGGTGTTCGACGGGGTGGTGCTGGGCGTGGTGCTCGGGGTGGTGCTCGGGGTGCCGCCCGCGGGGTCGGTGTCCTGGTACGCGGTGTTGGAGGTGAACCAGACCGACCCCTTGAAGTCGCCGTACGTGGTCTCGCCGAACGCCATGCGGCAGGTGACCGTGAACTCGTAGCGGCCCTGGAGCACGTCGAAGCCCGCGTCCTTCGCGTAGTCGCGCATGGTCTGCGACAGCGGGACGCGGAAGCCGCCCTCGCTCGCGGGGTAGATCTCCTTGGACGCGTTGCCGACGACGTTCATGCCCTCCTCGGGGAAGCCCGAACCGGTGACGGACACGATGACGTTGGTCGCCTCGGCCGGGCACATGCCCGAGGTGGTGAGGTCCATCCCGCTGGTGTCCGTGCCGGTGGCCGGGTTCACCTTCAGGGTGCCGATGGTGTCCGCGTGCGCGGAGGTCGCGGCCATGATGCCCACCGCCCCTCCGGCCAGGACGAGCGAGCCGAGCGCGGCCGCGGTCGAGCGGTGCAGGCGTGTGAACGACACTTTCTTTCTCCTCATTGCTTGTGATGGACGTGGGTGACGGGTGCTCAGCCGGACGTGTCCGCCGACGCGGTACGTCCTCTGCGCCCGCGCACCCACTGGGCGGCGCCCGCCAGGAGCACCAGGAAGGCGACCGCGAAGCCGCCGAGCGACCAGGCGGCGAGGGAGCCGCTCCCGTCCCCGGCCGGGTCGGCCGAGGCGGCGTTCACCACGCCGGCGACACCGCCCTGGCCGGGCGCGCCGGGCGCGCCGGAGGCGTACGGGGAGCCGGAGGGCACGGTGCCCTGGTCGCCGGCCGGGGCCGACGGGCCGGACCCGCCAGGGGTGGACGACGTGCCGGGACCTGCCGTGCCGCCGGGCTGGGCGGAACGTGCCGCCCCGGGGTTCTCGGGGGTGGCCCGGGTGCCGTCCGTGTAGGAGGTCTTGGAGGTGAAGCGGAGCGAACCGCTGAAGTCCCGCAGGCTCTTGAGGCCGAAGGGGGCCTCCAGGCAGCTGACGGTGAAGGTGTAGGTGCCGCGCAGGGTGCTGAAACCGGCGTCGAGGGCGTAGTCCTGCATCGTGTACGTCAGCGGGACCACGGGTCCGCCGCCGGGCGCCGACGGGTAGGTGCCGATCTCGGAGTTGCCGACGACGACCTTGCCGTCGCGGGGGAATCCGGCGCCCTTCACCCAGGCGATGAGGTTCCGCGTCCCGTCCGGGCAGGGCCCGGCGGCGGTGAGGGTCATGGGCTCGGTGGCGCTGCCGTGCTGCGGCGCGACCGTGAGGCCGCCGCGCTCGGCGGCGTGGGCCGCGGGGGCGCCCGCCCACAGCGAGAGGGCGGCCAGCACCATGGCGACGGGGGCGGAGGCGCGCGAGGCGGGGGCCGGCTTCTTCGGCGAGGTCGCGGCGGTGCGCGCGGCGTCCGGGCGCTGACCGCGGCGGCGGCGCCTGCGGCGGACCCACCACACGACGGCCGCCACGACGACGACCAGCAGCACGGCCAGCAGCGACCAGGGCACCGCCCAGAAGCCCTGGGTGCGGGTCAGGCTCGGCAGGTCGGGGATCGCGACGTCACCGCGTACGGAGACCGCGTCGACCGAGACGGTGGTGGCGTCCCGCACCGTGGGCAGGACACCGGTGGCCGTGACGCTGATCCTCAGCGCGTTGCCCGGCAGGATCTCGGCGAGGTCGCGCGAGCCCTTCACCGTGGCGATGCCCCCGAACGCGTCGTGGACGCGGACCGTCTGCTCGGCGGCGAGCCGGACGTTGCCGGAGTTGCGCACGGTGTACGACACCGTCGCGGTGCCGGTCCCGAAGGGGTAGGCCGTGCCGTGGTACTCGGTGTGGACGTCCTCGACGTCGAGCAGTGGCCGCAGCTGGCCGGCCACCCGCAGGTACATCCGGGCGCCGACGCGCTGGTCGACCTGGACCCGGTCGCCCTTGGCGCCGGTGCGCACCGCGGACAGCGAGGCGACGATGCCGGCGGGGTGGTCGCCGGGGCTCACGGTGCGCGGCACGGTCAGCGTGAAGGGGACGATGACGCGGGAGCGGGAGGCCACGGTCACCCGGGACCGGCCGAGCTTCACCCAGGTGCCGGCGTCGGCGGACTTGGTGGCCCGCGGCAGCAGGTCGAAGCCGCCCTCGGCGGAGTTGACGGCGTCGGCGGCGTAGACGTCCAACGTCAGCGGCTTGGCGCTGTAGTTCCAGATGGCGATGTGGTCCCGGATGACGGCTCCGGGGGTCACGCCGTACGAGTAGTTGGGCCGGCCGTCGGGCTTGTCGGCCGTCGACGGCTGGACGCCGAAGGTGGTGCGCCCGTTCGGGCCCGCGCCGGGTCGTGCGGAGGCCGCGTGCGAGGCGGCGGCCTGCGGGGTGGCGGCCGACGCCGTTTCGGCGGCCGGGAGTACGGCGAGGACGCAGGCGGCCAGGACGGCGGCGATACGGCGGGCTGATCGTGTGATCATGTCAGGTCGTCCGATCGGGCGCGGGTGGGACGGGGTGGTACGGGGGGGCCGCGGCAGGGTGCCGGGGCACATGGGCCGGTGCGTGCGGACGGGCCGGACCCGGGAGCCGGGACGGGCATCGCTGCCCGTCCCGGCCCGGGCCGGCCCCGGGGGCGTCAGCGCCCCTCAGGCCGTCCGCCGGCTCAGATGGCCGTCAGGGTGAGGGTCGCGGTGTAGGTGCCGGCCACGGTGGAGGTCGGCACGTTCAGAGCGAGGTCCGCACCCAGGTGCGCGGTACCGAGGCCGGTACCGGTGGCCAGGGAGCGGGAGGCCTTCAGACCGCCCTGACCGGCGTCGCCGGAGGCGACACCCTGCGCCGCGGCGACCGCGGAGCCGGCGGTGACGGTCTGCGCCGGGGCGTGGTCGACCACGTTCGGCGTCCAGCCCAGGTTCTGGCCGTTGATGGCGTGCGTGCCACCGTCGGAGAAGTCGGTCACCTGGCCGCTGACGCTCCAGCCGGGGTTGCCGGCGCGGGTGTCGGTCAGGGTGACGGTGTTGATGTCGCCCGCGGTCGTCAGCAGGTCGCCGTCGGCGTTCAGCACCGGCGACGGCAGGGTGACGTGCGGGTTGTCGACGCTGATGACCAGGGCGCCGGACTCGACGGTGGTGGTGATGTCCTGCGAGGCGGAGACGCCCGCGAAGTCACCGATCAGGTACGGCACGGCGCCGGAGTCGGAACCGGTGTAGGCCGCGGAGTTCGCCGGGACGAAGGTGGCGGAGAAGGCGTGCTCACCCTTGTCGAGGCTGCTGGTGGTGTAGGAGGCCTGGCCGCCCGAGACGGGGACGGTGGCCAGCGTGGTGGTGTTACCGCCCACGGTGTCCTGGAACTTCACGGAACCGGCCGCGGCGGCGGGGGTGACCGTGGCGTTCATGGTGACCGGGCTGAACTGCGGCGTGGTGTCGGACGGCGAGATGGCCAGCGAGGTCGTCGTCGCCGTCGCCTGCGGGGCGTTCACCTTGTACGCCACCGCGGTGGAGGCGGACGGGTTGTACGCCGCGCCGGTCGGGGTGAACTCGGCGGTCAGGTCGTGGTCGCCCGCGGCCAGCGCGTTCGTGGTGAGGACCGCGGTGCCGGCGGAGACGGTGACCGGGGAGCCGAGCGCGGTGCCGTTGTCCTTGAACTGCACCTTGCCCGCGGCGGCGGCCGGGGCCACGTTCGCGGTCAGCGTGACCGTCTCGCCCTCGGTGACGGGGCTGGCCGGGGAGGCCGCGAGGGAGGTCGTGGTGTCGGTCTTCACGCTCGGGTCGGTGTCCTGGTACGTCTCGTTGGACGTGAACCAGATCGAACCGGTGAAGTCGCCGAAGTTCGAGGAGCCGAAGGCCAGACGGCAGGTGACCTTGAAGGAGTACTCGCCCTTCAGCTCGTTGAAGCCGGCGTCCTTGGCGTAGTCGCGCATGGTCTGCGTCAGCGGGATGACCATCCCGCCGTCACCGGAGATCGGGTAGATCTCCTTGGACGCGTTGCCGACGACCGTCTGGCCCTCGGCCGGGAAGCCCGAACCGGTGACGGACACGATGACGTTGGTCGCCTCGTCGGGGCAGGCGTCCGTGGTGGTCAGCGCGATGCCCGAGGTGTCGGTACCGGTGGCCGGGTTGAAGGACAGGCTGCCGATCTCGGCGGCGTGCGCGGCGGGGGCCGCGATCAGGCCGGCCGCGCAGGCGGCGACGAGGCTCGCGAGACCGCCCGCCATGGCCCGCGAGAGCTTGTTCTTGAACACTGTCGTGTTCTCCCTCTTCGGAGGTTGCGAAGGTGACGGAAACAGCAGGGCGTGATCAGGGGGTCTGCTTGCTGGTGTCGCCGCAGTTGGCGTTGGCAGCGAAGCCGTAGGTGTTGATCACGTCGGTCTTCTGGCAGATCAGCGAGTTCGAGCCGACGAAGACCGTGCTCCACGGCGCGGTGCCGACCTTGCTGGTCGGGATCACGTTGTAGACGTCGCGCTTCACACCGAAGTTGCTGTTCAGCACGGTCGGCGCGAGACCGTCGATGGTGCCGAGGACGGCCTTGCCGCGGAGGTCCGCGATGGTCTGCGTGGCCTGCGAGCTGTACTGGGCGATGGAGAACGGCACGATCGACTTGTCGTCGAGGACGCGGCCGTCGTGCTCCTGCACCGGGTTGCCGTTCTTGGCGTCCTTGATGCAGGGGTAGACGCCGTTCTTCACGTCGGTGTCCGAGATGCCGACGGTGGACTCCCAGAAGCTGCGCGTGCCGGAGCCCGCCTGCGGGAGGTACGCCGTCATGGTGAAGTTGGGAGCGGTGCCCACGTAGTCCTTGTTGCAGGTGTAGATCTGCTTCAGGTCGTTCAGCGTGAGCTTGCGCGGGATCTGGCTGGAACCGGTGATCGCGTAGGTCACGCCGTCCACGGCGAACGGGACGTAGGTGAGGTCCGGGTCCACGGCGCCCAGGTTGAGGCTGGAGGACCGGGCGAAGTCCAGGCAGTTGTCGCCGGCCTGGAGGGAGGCGACCAGCGCGTTGCGGCCGGCACCCGAACCGTTCGGGCGGTCGATGGTGCAGGCGGCGCCGCTCTTGGTCGAGATCTTCGTCGTGCCGGTGGCGTCGTAGGAGCCGATGACCTTCTGGCCGCCGATGGTGATCGACTGGGCCATGCCGTTCATGACGTCCTGGGTGGTGTCGGAGCCGACACCGGACAGCTGGCGGAAGGCCGGGGCACCGGAGGGGTCGGCGACGGCGACGCTGCCGCAGACGGTACCGGTGAGCAGGCCGGCGGCGCCGATGACGGCCACTGCGAACTTGCGCATGTTCACTTGCGTTTACCTCTCGGATAGGCTTGCGCCGGGTGGTGCCCGGCACGGTTGTTTCAGACAGTTCGTTGGCGCGGACCTGTCGTGGTCTCGGGTTCGGGCATCACCCCCTCGGCTCTCGTCCGGACGTGCCCTTCGCACGCCAGGTCTGGAAGCCCGCCGCGAGTCGCGGCGCCACCCTCGGCAGGAGGGGGCCGCAGACCGCCGCGACGAGCCCGGCGGCCAGGGCGACCAGGAGGACGTAGCGCATGGCGCCCAGCGCCCACGCCGGAGTGCGGGACAGCGGGCTCTCGGCGGCCACGGGGACCGGCGGCGCCGTGGAGGCCTGGGTGCTCGGCGGGGCCGGCGAGGACGGCGTCGTGGAAGGCGTGGTGTCGACGGTCTGACCGCCGCCACTGCCACTGCCGCCCGAACCGCCGCCCGTGCCGTCGGAGGTGTTCTCGCCCTCTTCCTCGGGCACGGAGGGGCCCGACCGGGACACGACGGCGTCAGCGGCCGACTCGGTCTGCTTGCGCAGCGACGCCGGCAGCGGGGCGTACCCGTCGGGGAGGGTGCCGGGGGTCACTCCGGGCGCCTGGCCCTTGCCCACGGCGTACCGCAGCAGCGCCGCGTAGTCCCGGCCCTCCTGCTTGCTGAGCCTCTCGGGGACGGTGGCGGCGTAGGTGAGCACCGTGAGCGGGTAGGCGGCCTTGGCCGCGGCCCTGGGGTCGCTCACCATGACGCCGCCCACCGGGCCGGCCTTCATGCTCTTCTGTGCGGCGAGCATGGCCGCGTCGGTGGGCGCCACGAAGGCGCCGGAGGCGTTCTGCAGGTTCGCCGTCACCAGTCCGTACCGCCGGGCGGTCGGGGTGTCGGTCACCGCCAGGATGGCCCGCCTGCCCGCCGGCTGCGGGGGGTCCTTCTTGTAGGCGGGCGGCTGGCTGGTCGGGTCCCAGTTGCCGCGGGCCAGCGTGTCGCCGCGGGCGGCCGAGCGGGCCGCGTTGCGCAGGTCGGTCGCGTAGGGGTGCTTGTCGAGGATGCACAGCGGCTGGTCCGGGTGGTCCGCGAACTGCTGGCAGTACGGGTCGCTCTTCGGGAAGCTGTCGACGGGCAGCTCCAGGTCCTTGTAGTTCGGGTTCACCGTCATGCCCGAGAAACCCGGATCGCCGTGGCTGCCCTTGTTGTCGGGCGTGCCGTCGAGGAACTCCCGGGCGGCGGGGTCGCTGTCGATCCAGCTCCACAGCTGCGCGGTCGCGTCCGAGAGGGGCTGCGGCACCAGCGCGTCACCGAGGGCGCCGAGGAAGTCCAGATCCTCGTACTTCGGGTTGTACTTGATGAACTCCGGATCGTGTCCCAGGTTGTACGGGTTCTTCGCGGTGCTCTCGGCGAAGCGCGAGTTGCCGTCCTGGTACGACTCGGTGAGCAGTTTGGCGACCAGCCGCGGGGTGAGGTTGAGCGAGTCCAGCCGGAGGCCGTTGTCCGCGCGGACGTCCTCCGGCGCGGAGGACGCCGCATGGCTCTCGATGAAGAAGCCGAGGGTCAGCCCGGACAGGGTGACCGGGGCGTAGACGGGCTTGGCGTCCGGGGCGAACGTGGACGGATCCGCGGCCCGGTTGAGGAACACCATGCCCGGCTCCTCCGTCGACAGGTTCTCCCGGGCGCCGGCGTCACCCGCCGGCGCGAACCCGTAGATGGTCTTGTTGCCGGTCTGGCAGAGGGTGGGCTGCCAGCGGTGCACGGCCTCGGCGACCATCTCGGTGCCCAGGGTGGGACGCTCGGCCGCACCGATGGGGCAGTACGTGCCGGTCCGCTCGAAGCGCAGGGGGAAGACCAGGCGCTCCTTCCAGTTGGTCGCCGACAGCGGCGAGGACTGGAGCAGGCCGTCCGACTGCGCCTTGTACGAGGCCCCGTCGACCTCCGTCTCACCACGGGGGACGACGACGAGCCAGCACGAACGCGCGCCGGACTTCCCCTTCGGGACGTCGCCGCAGCCGAGGCCGGGGGCCTCCGCCGCGGTCTGGACCTCGAAGTAGACCTCCCCGGTCCCGTTGGAACCGGTGCGCGCGTAGGGCACCTCGTTGGTGGTGTTCGAGTCGAAGAACTCGTTGGTGTTGCCCTTGTCGAACACGTCCCCGCTCACGGCGCGGAAGGGCGCGAACGAGATGCTGCTGCCCGAGGCGGGTGGCGGCAGCGTCTGCGCCGGGTCCTTGAGGCCTCCGTAGCTGAGCTGCCGGGTGTTGGTCCAGGCGCCGGCCGCCTGTCCGCCCGTGCCCGCGCCCAGGTCGGCAGAACCGCCGAACTGGCACTGCTCGGGGCTGGGACCCGCGGGGTCGTCGCCCCAGCACTGCATGATCTGCAGGTAGTCCGCGGGGTACTTGCTGTCGTCGACGGTGGGGACCGCGCCCTTCCAGCTGATCTTCACGACCTGGTTGACCAGGCTGCTCGTCTGGTCGACGGTCACCTTGAGGTCGGCGAAGTCCCCCTTGCCGGAGACCGTCATCCCGGAGCCCGAGTCGGCCTGGGAGACGGTGGCCGGCGCCGCCGCGGCGGCCATCACCAGGGCGCAGGCGACGAGTACGGCGCGGTGCGCCGCCCGGCGGAGACGCGCGGGGATCACGACCGCCTCCGCTTCGGGTTCAGGAGCGACGTGAGCAGCGGCGGCGCGACCGTCAGTGCCAGCAACAGCACCGCGGCGAGCACCATCAGGGCGGTGCGCGTGCCGCCGCCGATGCTGCTCGCGGTGGTGACCGGCGTGGAGTACGCGCCGTCCTCACCCCCGGAGGCGCCCGTCGAACCGTCGTTGGCGACCACCTGTCCGGTGTCGGGGTCGACCGAGGGCGACGCGTTCGTGCCGCCGGCCGATGTGCCGTCCGAGCTCCCGCCCGACGTGCCCGTGGCGGACCCGCTCCCGCTGCCGGACGAGCCGCCCGACGTACCGCCGCTGCCGGAACCGCCGGTGCCCGAGCCGCCCGACGAGCCGGAACCGCCCTTGACCGTGGTCGACGTCGTGTTGCCGCCGGTGCCCGTGGCGCACTGCTGGCCTCCCTGCTTGTCGCAGGGCTGCGGGTAGGGCGCGTTCTTGGCCAGGGTGTTGGTGCCGTCGGTGGAGAAGGTGGGGTTCTGGCACTTCTTGACGTCGATCGACTCGACGTCGACCCCGGGGATGCGGCGGACCTGCGCGAGACCGGCCTTCACCAGGTTGATCGGCAGGGGCGAGAACCCGAGTTTGCCGACGCTCTTCTGGCCTTCGCACAGGAAGTAGTAGGCGAACGCGCCGAGGGTCTTGCCCTTCAGCTCGCTGAAGTTGTTCTCGACCTTGGTCGGAATGATCATGTAGCTGTAGCTGGACAGCGGGTAGGTCCGGCGGTCCGTGTCGTTGTAGACGCCGTCCAGCTTCTGGGTGAGCGTCTTGTCGTCGATCTGCGCCTTCAGCAGCGCCACGGCCACGTTCTTGTCGGTCGGCTCGACGTAGTAGCCCGCCTTGTTGAGCACCTTGACGACCGGGAAGTGCGTGGTGACCTTCGCGTAGGAGTACTCGACGTAGGTGATCGTGCCGACGTTGCGCTGCGCGGCGACGTAGCCGGAGACGCCGTTGGAGCCCGCCTGGGCGACCACGGAGGATCCGGAGATCTTGGGGTAGATGGACGTCGTGCCGCACGGCGTGCTGCGGCCGGCCTTGCGGCAGTAGTCGTCCCACAGCCCGCCGTACTGCCTGGCCATCCAGGTCGTGAACTGCGCGGTGGTGCCGGAGCCGTCCGAGCGGACCACGGGGACGACCGGACGCGCCGGCAGCGACGCGGCGAGCGCCGGGTTGTCCTTCTTGATCGCCGGGTCGTTCCAGGTCTTGATGACACCGGTGAAGATCTTGGTGATGACCTCGCCGGACAGCCGCAGGTTGGTCACCTGCTTGTTGCCGATCTTGAGGTTGTACATGAACGACGTGCCGCCGGCCACGATCGGCATGTACGCGTACTTGCGGCGGGGCGGGGTGTCGACGACGCCCGAGTCCTTGATGCCGTAGGGGATCTCGGAGACGGCGAAGTCGACGGTGCCGTTGCGGTACTGGTTGCGGCCGTCGGAGGAGCCGGTCCCGTTGTAGGTGACCTTCATGTTGTACTGCTGGACGTTGGCCGTCCACTGGTCCATCGCGTTCTGGCTCCAGGTGGAGCCGGCGCCCGCGATCGGGACGTACGTCACGGCGGCCGCCTCTTCGGCGACGGGCAACGAGGCGCCGAAGAGCAGCGCCGCCAGCATCAGGGCGAGGGCTGTCAGAGCTCTGAAGCGGGAACGTTCGGACGGTGCCGGACGTGCTCCGGGCATGGCGGGTGACTCCTGATCGGTGCGGTCGGTGCCCTGGTGGCGGGCGGGGTGGACGGTCACGGCTGGGTCCCGGTCCCGGTCGCGGTCGCGGCCGTGGACTGCGCGAGCGGAGCCGGACGGCGGTTCATGCGCTCCGCGTCACGGCGGGAGGCCAGCACCCGCCGGTGCTGCTGCCCGCGGGACAGCTCACCCGCGCCGCGGCCGCCGAGGACGCGGGCCAGCAGGAAGAGCAGCAGGACGAGCGCCATCAGCAGCCCGGCGCAGCCGAACCCGCGGGCGATCATGTTGGGCTGGGGAGAGGCCACCAGCTGGAAGGTGGCCAGCGGCAGCGAGACCTGGGGGCCGCTCAGCGGGTCGGCGTTGAGCGAGGGGTTGGCTCCGGCGGTGAGCAGCACCGGGGACGTCTCGCCGATGCCGCGGGCGGTGCCGAGGATCACCGCGGTCGTCAGACCGGAACGGGAGGTCGGCAGCACGACGGTCCAGATCGTGCGCCACTGACCCGAACCGAGCGCGTAGGAGGCCTCGCGCAGGGAACCCGGCACCAGCCGGATGACCACGTCGGCCGCGCGGATGATGATCGGCAGCATCATCACGCTCAGCGCGAGCCCGGCGGCGAGGCCGGACTTCTCGAAGTGGAGGATGAGGATGAAGGTGGCGTAGATGAACAGGCCCGCCACGATCGAGGGCAGCGCGGTCATCGCCTCGACGACGGTCCGCACGAAACGCGCGTAGGTGCCCGGAACCTCGTTGAGGAACACCGCGCACATCAGGCCCAGCGGCACGGTGATCGCCAGCGCGATGCTGATCTGCTCCAGGGTGCCGACCATCGCGTGCAGCACGCCGCCCTGGGTGAGCGGGGCCAGCGGGCCCGTGCCGCCCATGTTCTGGGTGAAGAAGTTGAGGTGCGCCAGCGCGGGCTTGCCGCGGTACAGGGCGTATCCGACCACGAAGAGCAGGGCCAGCAGGAGCAGCATCGCCAGGCTCTGCCAGATGACGGCGGCGACCCGGTCGCGCACCGCGACGCGGTTCTGGTCGAGGGAGACCAGCACCGCGTACAGGGCGACGAAGAATACGTAAGCGACGACCACGAAGCCCAGCAGCGAGTCGAACGGGGCGATCCAGCCGAACAGCACGAACGTCAGGGCCACGGAGCCGGCCAGTGCGCCGCCGAGGGCCAGCCGGTCCTCCGCCGTCACGGGCGAGGTGCTGCGGCGCACCTCCGGCCCGGCGTCGTCCTCGCGGGTCGGTGTCGTCGTCCGCGGTGTCTTGAGGAGATCGGTCATTTCAGGCCTCCGCCCCCGCGCCCGAGCGGCTGCGCGCCACGATCGAGGAGGCGATGAAGTTGACGATGAGGGTCATGATGAAGAGGGCGAGGCCCGCGGCCATGAGGGCCGACATGCCGAGTTCGCTCGCGGATCCGTAGCGGAGGGCGATCAGCGACGACACGGAGATGGCGCCGTTCTGCAGGATGTGCGGCTGGATCTCGAACACCGGCGAGATGATCATGTAGACCGCGATGGTCTCGCCGAGTGCCCGGCCGAGACCGAGCATCGTCCCGCCGATCACGCCGCCGAGCCCGAACGGCAGGACGACGGAGCGGATCATGCCCCACCTGGTGGCACCGAGCGCGAACGCGCCCTCGCGCTCACCGGGCGGTGCCTGGGAGAACGCCTCGCGCATGACGGAGCAGGCGATCGGGGTCACCATCAGCGCCACGACCATGGCGGCGATGAAGGTGGAGGACGTGTAGACCGTCATGCTCGCGAGCGGGTTGTCGGGCTCGGCCCCGTTGACCTTGAAGATCGGGATCCAGCCGAAGTACGTGGAGATCCAGCGGGAGAGACCGACCACGTGCCCCTGCAGGAAGAACGCCCCCCACAGGCCGTAGACCACGCTCGGCACCGCCGCCATGAGGTCGACGAGGCTGACCAGGAACCGCTTCAGCCGTCGCGGGGCGTACTCCGAGATGTACAGCGCCGTGCCCAGCGCCAGGGGCAGGGCGAAGCAGATGGCGACCACGCCGATCAGCACCGTGCCGGTGAGCACCGCCGCGATGCCGAAGTGGTGGGAGTCGGGCTCCCAGGCGGTGGTGGTGAGGAAGGAGAAGCCGGCGACGCTCAGCGCCTCCCACGCGCGGTAGGTGAGGAAGAAGCCGACCAGCAGCATGATCGCGAGCACCGCGGCACCGCTGCCGCGGGCGACGAGGCGGAAGACGCGGTCGGCCGGCTCGGGGGACGAACTGATGTCGCGCGGTACGTCCTCGGCGGCGGGGCCGGGCTCCGTGCCGGTGAGATCGGGAGCGAGGGCGGTCATCGTGCCACCGCCCCGAGGCGGGAACCGACGGTCGCCGCGGATGCGGCGCGCGCGGTGGGTACGGCGGCGGCGGGGGCAGCGGCGGATCCGGCGGTCGCGACGGCTGCGGCGGTCACGGTCCGGACGGGGGTGTCCCGCCGGGGCCCGCCACGCGGTTCCTCCGGTTCTCCTCGCGTAGACCCCGGGGACGACGACGCGCGCAGGCCGCGCAGCCGCGGCCGGTGGGCCGTGCCCTCGGTCATCTCGGCGACCGGGACCGCGGCCAGGAAGCGCCCGAGGTTCTGCTGGCACTCGCGCAGACGGTGGTACGTCCGACCGGACACGGCGACGTCCTTGCCGCCGAGTTCGACGCGCCACGTCCAGGTGCCGCCCGCGTGGGCCATGGACAGCTGCGCCCGGACCTGACCGATGTGTTCGCGGAGCATGAGCACGGCGGCCTGGCACTCCGCGAGGGAGGCATAGGTGCCCGCGCTGCGGCCCAGTTCGCGGTTGTTGGCGCCGACCAGGCGCCAGCCGATCGCGGTGGCCCGCGCCCCGGGACGCTCGTGCCGGTCGCCGCGGTCGTCGCGGCCCCGGCGGTCCGGGCCGTCGGGTCTGGCTCCCCCGCCGGGTCTCGCGGTACGCGGCGAGCCGTCCGGAGCGTGCCCGAAGTCCTCCGGGTCCACCGGTCGCGCAGGCGATGAGGCTTGTGGCAGGGACCTGCCACCACTGTGAGCCGACATGTACAGAACGCGTGGCCGGACCATGGCGGCCGACCTCCCTCCCCTTCGCGCCGTTGTGCCTCAGGCCGAAATGCATCCTCAGGCGGCACTGAATGTCGCGGCCCATGAGGGGATCGCGCTCAAGGAAGAGTGAAGGCCGAACGGAGAGAAGATGAACGAGACGTGCAGGTCCACGCAAGGTAATCAGGATCGGGGCAACGGTGACACTCCGCACCCGAATCGGGGTCCGTGGCCGGTGCACGTAAACGGACGGTCCACACATCACACCCCATTGCGACCGGGATAACCCACCGGTAGGCACGGGACCCGCCATCGATCGCCGCCGACCCCTGACGTTTTTCCGCCATTTCGGATCGACCTGGGGGGTGTCGGGCCCTTATGCGGAACCTTCACGGAATCCGACCTCCGCCTGCACGGCGGTGGTTCCGGCGAGGCTCGGACGGACCCCGCGGTGCCGTCCCGCGGGGTCCGGAAGGCGAACCGGAGGTTCCGGCGCCGGAGGGGCGGCGGATCGCGCCGCGTACTCGCCCCGGCGCCAGGCCCGGCGCGGGCGAGGGGTCAGCCCGCCTTGCGCAGCACCTCGGTGATCTTGCACGTGACCTCACCGGTGAGCGCCTCGGAACCCTGGGCACTCGTCTCGGCCTGGTCCCCCGCGGCCACGCCGGTCGCGTTGGCGACGGTCTGGGCGACGGCCTCCCCGCTCGGACCGAGGAAGTCGATGGTCACCTGGTAGTCGGAGGTCTCCGAACTGTGGTTGGTGACGGTCACCTCGACGCTCGGCCACTTGCTGAAGTCGTTGACACCGCACGAGGTGATCTTCGCGTCCCCCGGGGCCGACTTCCCGCTGCCGCCATCCTCCGGGGAGGCGCTGACGGCCGAGGAGTCGTTCCCCGAACTTCCCTTGTCCGCCCCGGTGTTGAGGGCGAAGGCGACGCTGCCGCCGATGACGACGACGATGGCGACGACCCCGAAGCCGAGTATCTTCCCCGCGCCCGTTTTCTTCGGCGGCCGGCTCCAGTCCGGCTCCTGTGGCGGCGGGTACTGGCCCGGTGGTGAGGCGTGCGACGGCTGAGACATGGTGAACCCCCTGAGGCTCGGATGTGAAGACACCGTGGCAGAGCTTCACCATGCGCGCAGAGACAAGAGCTGTCTGTAATGTTGCCGTGACCGATCCGGTACAGATCATTCCTGATAAGTGAGCATCAGAGGCCCGATCGGATTCGTACGACCGTGCCCCGCCCGCCGCCCCGCCCCGCCCGCCGCCTGACGGCCCGTCGCCCGTCGGTCACCGGGCGGAAACGGAAGGG
Organism: Streptomyces sp. NPDC005722; assembly: GCF_040630935.1. Classification (NCBI taxonomy): domain Bacteria; kingdom Bacillati; phylum Actinomycetota; class Actinomycetes; order Kitasatosporales; family Streptomycetaceae; genus Streptomyces; species Streptomyces sp. NPDC005722. The sequence continues at coordinate 260,343 of NZ_JBEXYN010000007.1, read as the reverse complement.
GAGCGCCCGCACGACGGAACGGACGCTCCCCTTCGGCCGGGAAAGGCCCCGGAAGTGTCAGCCGGTCAGGCCACGGCGCGTCAGCAGCGGCTCGATGCGCGGCGCACGGCCGCGGAAGCCCTCGAACGCGGCCATCGGGTCGACGCTGCCGCCGCGGGAGAGCAGTTCACGGCGGAAGGTGTCACCGTTCTCACGCCGCATGCCGCCGTTCTCCTTGAACCACTCGACGGTGTCGGCGTCGAGCACCTCGCTCCAGATGTAGGAGTAGTAGCCCGCGCTGTAGCCGTGGGCGAAGATGTGCGCGAAGTAGGTGCTGCGGTAGCGCGGCGGGACCGCCGGCAGCGCGAGCCCGGCCTCCTTGAGCGCGGCGGCCTCGAACTCCTCCGCGTCGCCCGGGTCGTGACCGGCCGGGATGGTGTGCCAGGCCCAGTCGAGCACGGCGGCCGCCAGGTACTCCACCGTGCGGAAGCCCTGCCCGAAGCGCTCCGCGGCCTCCATCCGTTCCACCAGCTCGGCGGGCATGGGCTCGTCGGTCCGCTGGTGGCGGGCGTAGTGGGCCAGCACCTCGGGCCAGGTCACCCACATCTCGTTGACCTGGGAGGGGTATTCGACGAAGTCGCGCGGGACGGCCGTGCCGGAGAAGAAGGGGTGGCGCACGTCGGAGAACAGGCCGTGCAGGGCGTGGCCGAACTCGTGGAAGAGGGTGTTGACCTCGTCGTAGGTGAGCAGGGCCGGCTCACCGGCGGCCGGCTTGGCGACGTTCAGGTTGTTGACCACGACGGGCTTGCGGCCGAAGAGCCCGGACTGGTCGACCAGGCTGTTCATCCAGGCACCGCCGCGCTTGGAGGCCCGGGCGAAGTAGTCGCCGAGGTAGAGGCCGAGCGGCGAGCCGTCGGCGTTGAAGACCTCGAAGACCCGGACGTCGGGGTGGTAGCCGACGAGGTCGGTGCGCTCGGTGAAGCTCAGCCCGTAGACCTGGCCGGCCGCGTGGAAGACGCCGTCCCGGAGGACCCGGTCCAGCTCGAAGTAGGGGCGCATGGCGGCGGTGTCGATGTCGTACTCGGCCTTGCGGACCTTCTCCGACCAGTACGTCCAGTCCCAGGCGGAGAAGTCCTCCAGCCCGGAGGCGGCGGCCAGGGCCGCGGCCTCACGCTCGGCGTTGGCGACCGCGGGCGGCACGAGCCGGGTGAGCAGGGAGGTCACCGCCTCGGGGGTGCCGGCGGTCTGGTCGGCGACGACGTACGCGGCGTGGTTCCCGTAGCCGAGCAGGGCGGCGCGCTCGGCGCGCAGCCGGGCGAGCCGGGCGGTGAGTTCGCGGTTGGAGGTCAGCCCGCGGCCGAGCGAGGCCTCCAGCAGACGCCGGCGCAGGGCACGGTCGTCGAGCGAGGCCAGTTCGGACTGGTTGGAGAAGTTCTTCAGGCTGACGACGTACTTGCCGTCGTGGCCGAGGGCGGTGGCGTTGGCGGCCGCGGCGGCGACGGCGTCGGGTGAGAGCCCTGACAGCTCGTCCGCGTCGTCGAGCACGAGGGCGGCGGCCTTGGTGTCGGCGAACAGGTTCTGCTCGAAGGCCGTGGAGGCCTCCGCGATCTCCGCGTTGAGCGCCCTCAGCCGCTCGCGGCCCTCCTCGGTGAGCTCGGCACCCGCGCGGACGAAGCGGGTGTGGTAACGCTCCAGCAGCCGCAGCGCCTCGGCGTCCAGGCCGAGTTCCGCGCGCCGGTCGTACAGCGCCTTGACCCGGGCGTAGAGGGCGGGGTCCAGGTGGATGGCGTCGGCGTGGGCGGCGAGGGCGGGGTTGATCCTGGCCTCGATCTCCTGGATGCCCGGACCGGTGTCGGCGCTCGCGCGGTTGAAGAAGACCTTCGACACGCGGTCCAGCAGGTCTCCGGAACGCTCCAGGGCCACGATGGTGTTCTCGAAACCCGGCGGTTCGGGGTTCGCGGCGACGGCCCCGGTCTCGGCGAGCTGCTCGGCCATCCCCTGCTCGAAGGCGGGAAGGTAGTGCTCCTCGCGGATGTCCGCGAACGGTGGCAGCTCGTACGGGAGGGTGCTCGGGCTGAGGAAGGGATTCGTCGAGGTCACCCCACCGACCTTACGCCCGGTGCCTGCCGCCCGGAGGCGGCCTTCCCTAGGATGCCCGGATGGCAGCTACGCGTACGGACGGCCGGGTGGAGCGCGGCAACCAGACCCGCCGGCTGGTGCTGGAGCGCACCATGGCGATCGCCTCGGCCGAGGGTCTGGAAGGGCTGTCCCTGGGCCGGCTGGCGAGCGAGCTCGGACTGAGCAAGAGCGGGGTGTTCGCCCTGTTCGGCTCGAAGGAGGAACTGCAGCTCGCCACCGTGCGGGCGGCCCGCGAAGTGTACGTCCGGCAGATCGTGGAACCCTCGCGGGAGCTGCCTGCGGGGCTGGCGCGGGTGTGGCGGCTGTGCGGGTCGTACCTGGACCACTCACGGCGGCGGGTGTTCCCCGGCGGCTGCTTCCTGTTCGCGGTGTCCGCGGAGTTCGGGGCCCGCCGGGGGCCGGTGCACGACGCCGTCGCCCAGGCCCGGCTGGAGTGGACCACCTACGTCGAGATCACCCTCGAGAAGGCCCGCCGGGCGGGACAGCTGCGCGCGGACGCCGACGTCCCGCTGCTGGCCTTCGAGCTGATCGCGCTGATGGACAGCGGCAACCTGCAGTCCGTGCTCTTCGACGACGCCGGGGCCTACACCCGGGCGGGCACCGCGATCCTCGACCGCCTCAGGGCCGCCGCCGAGGGGGCCGCAGGAGAGGTGTCCTCGGTGTCCTCGCTGCCCACCCGCTACGAGGGCTGACGGAGGGCGCAGGAGGGACACGGCGTCCCGCAGCCGGACCGCTTCTCCGACAATCGGTGGGGCCGGTCTTGCCTCCGCCACGTTTGTCACCGTTACGCGGGCTTCGCGTCACAGATGATCAACAGCCCCTTCCGCCCTTGATCGCATGTCGTTGTCCCGGCGAGGCCGGCCACCCCCCGAGGCCGGCGCATGGGAGGTGCGTGGGAGATGACGGACCGGACCCTCTGGTCGTACGCCGAGATCGCCGCTCACATCCGGGTGCAGGTCGACACCGTGCGCTCGTACCGCAAGCACGGGCACCTGCCGCCCCCCGACGTCGTGGAGGGCGGCAAGCCGTTCTGGTACGCCGACACCGTCCGTCTGTGGAGTTCCCGGCGCCCGGGGAACCGCGGGCGCCGGGAGTCCGACTGACGCCGGCCCCGCCGCCGCTCAGCCCGAGCGGGCCGGCTCCGGCACCGGCTCCGGGTGGGGGTCGTGCTCCTCCCGCACGGGGGCCCCGCCCGGGTCCCCTCCCTCGCTCAGCCCGAACCGGTCGTGCAGCGCCTTGAGCGGTCGCGGCGCCCACCAGGTGGCCCGCCCGGTCAGCCGCATCACGGCGGGCACGAGCAGGGTGCGCACCACCATCGCGTCCATCAGCACGGCCAGCGCGATGCCCAGGCCCAGCATCTTGGTGTTGGCGATCCGGGAGGTGCCGATGGCCACCATCACCACCGCCAGGATCACCGCTGCCGCCGTGATGAGGCCGCCGGTACGGCGCACCCCGAAGACGACGGCCGCACGGTGGTCGCCGCTGCGCTCGTGCTCCTCCTTGATGCGCGACAGGAGGAAGACCCCGTAGTCCATCGAGAGGCCGAAGGCGACACAGAACATCAGCACCGGCAGCGTCGTCTCGATGCTCCCCGTCGCGGTGAAGTCGAGGACCCCGGACAGGTGACCGTCCTGGAACACCCACACCACCGCGCCGAACATGGCGGTGAGGCTCAGGGCGTTGAGCAGCACGGCCTGCAGCGGGATCACCACGCTGCCGGTGAGGAGGAAGACCAGCAGCAACGTCACGGCGACGATCAGGGCGGCCGCCCAGGGCAGGCGCTCGGCTATGACGTCCTTGGTGTCGACCAGTTGGGCCGCGGTGCCGGTGGCGGAGGCCTTGAAGGGGGCCTCGACCGCCCGGATCCTGCCGACCAGGTCCTGGCTCGCCTCGTCCACGGACTCCGCCTTCGGCAGCACGGTCAGGTACGCCGCGCCGTCGGTGACCCTGGCGGCCTCGGCCGGGCCGGGCGCCGCGGTCCGGCGGCCCTGCGCGTACTGGCCGGCCGGGCCGTCGACGACGACCACTCCGGGCAGCGCGGACAGCTTTCCGCTGTAGTCGCCGAGTTGCTCCGCGGTCGGGCGGCCCTCGGCGAGGACGGTGATCTCGCCGCCCGGGTTGCCGGGGAAGCCGTCGCGTATGTGCTGCTGCACGACGTGCGCCTCTGCGGTGGCCGGCAGCTGACGGTCGTCGGCGGTGCCGAACTGCACCTGAAGGAAGGGCAGCCCGAGCAGGACCAGCCCGGCGACCGTGCCGATCGCGAACAGCGGGGCGCGGCGCATCACCAGCCCCGCGAGCCGTGCGTAGCCCGCCCCCGGCTCCTGCCCGGCCTGCTCCTTGTGCCGGCGCGGCAGGACGCGGCGCAGGTCGAGGGAGTTGACCCGGTGACCGAGCAGCACCAGGGCGGCGGGCAGGATCACCAGCGCCGCGGCGGCCGCGAGCAGCACCACGGCGATGCCGGCGTAGGCGAACGAGCGCAGGAAGTACTGCGGGAAGAGGAACATCGCGGAGAGCGCGGCCGCCACGGTGAGGGCCGAGAAGAGCACCGTGCGTCCCGCCGTGCGCAGGGTGGCGGCCACGGCGGTCAGCGGGTCGGCGCCGGTGTCCAGCTCCTCCCGGAAGCGGCGGACGACGAACAGGGCGTAGTCGATGGCGAGTCCGAGGCCCAGTGCCGTGGTGAGGTTCTGCGCGAAGATCGAGACGTCCGTGAAGGACGTCAGACCCCGCAGCACGGCGTTGGTCCCGAGGATCGCCACGATGCCGACGCCCAGCGGCAGGACGGCCGCGACGGCACTGCCGAACACCATGACCAGCAGCAGGAGGGTGATCGGCAGGGCGATGAGCTCGGCGCGCGCCAGGTCCTCCTGGATCGTGCTCTGCAGTTCGTGCCGGAAGGCGGCCATGCCGCCGACCTTGACCCGCACCGCGCCGTGCCCGCCCCGGAACTCGGGGGCGATGCGCTCGACGGCCTCGGCGACGGCGTCGTCGTCGCCCCCGATCCGGGCGGCGATCACGGCCTCACGGCCGTCCTCGGCGCGCAACCCGGGCGCCCGGGTGGTCCAGTACGAGGTGACGCCGGTGACGTCCTCGTCCGCCGCGAGCCGGCGGCCGAGCTCCCGTCCCGCGGCCGCCACCTCCGGGGAGTCCACACCGGCGCCCCGTCCCTCGACGAGGAGGATCAGATTGGGCTGCGCATCCGGGAAGTACCGCTCCAGCGCCTCGGCCGCGTAGGCCGACTCCGAGCCCGGGGCCTCCCAGCCACCGCCGCGCAGCCGGTCCGCCACACCGCTGCCCGCGACCACGGACAGGGCGGTGAACAGCAGCGCGAGCAACAGCGTCAGGCGTGGGCGGGCGGTCATCGCCCGGGCCCAGCCCCGCGGCGGGCGCTCTCGGTTGACATCCGACATGGCAGAGGTGTCCCCTCCCCTGAGGAACCGCCGTAAAATGGCGAACACGAGCGACCACTCGCGTTTCTCCAGAATGCGAGCGACCACTCGCGTTTGTCAAAGGTGATTGGGGATTACACGTGTCTGAGGAGCAGAGGCCTCGGCGCCGGCAGGCCCGCGGCGAACGGCGCGTGGCACAGCTGCTGGCGGCGGCTTCCGACGTGTTCTGCAAGGTCGGCTACACCGCCGCCACCACGAACGCGATCGCCCGCGAGGCGGGCGTGTCCCCCGGCACGCTCTACCAGTTCTTCCCGAACAAGGAGGCGATCGCCATCGAGCTGGGCGGCATCCTCAACCAGCGGATGCGCGAGGGGCACGGGGAGCTGTTCACCCCCGAGAACGCCTCGCTGCCGCTGCGCGAGATGCTCGAGGTCATCGTCGACCCGATGATCGAGTTCAACTGCCAGAACCCCGCCTTCCTGGCCCTGGTCCACGACAGCGACATCCCCGGCACGGTCGTCGTGGAGCACGACGCGCTGCACAGCTCCCTGCTGGAGCGCGTGGAGACCCTCCTCGGACTGCGCGCCCCCGCCCTCTCGGCCACCGAACGCGCGCGGGTGGCCTCGATGGCCTTCGGCCTGTTCAAGGCCGGCCTGGCCCTGATCCTGGCGCACGAGGGCGCCGAGCGCGAGGCGTACGTCGGCGAGCTCAAGGCCGCGCTCTACGGCTACCTCGCTCCGCACGTCGGCACCGGGCCCGTCCCCCTGACGGAAGCCGGCCGGACCCCCGCAGCCACCTCCTGAGAGCGCGGCGCCCGGCACGCGGCCCCCGCCCCCTCGCCGGCCCGCCTCAGCGCCGCAGCGCCCGCCGGTCCGCCGGCTCCCCTCGCCGGCCTTCCGCGTGCCGGTCCTCGCCCTTCCCGGCCTCCGCCTCCGCCGCGTCCGCCCCCGCAGGCGCGCCGCCGCCGGTCGCCACCACACGGCCGGGGGAAGCCGTGCCCTCACCGGCCGAGCGGCGCCCGGAGAGCAGCTGCGCCACGCTGCCGATTCCGGCCACGGCCAGGGAGACTCCGAGGCCCAGCGCGACGGCGTACAGCGAGTTGGACATGGCGAGGCCGCCGAAGTAGCCCAGGCCCACCGAATACGTCGCCCAGACCGCCTCGGCCACGCCCGCCCCGATCAGGTAGCGGCCGGCCGGATACCGCACGATGCCCGCCGCGAGGCCGCCGACGACCCGCCCGCTGGGCAGGAACCGGACGGCGATGACGAAGGGCACACCGTGCCGCTCTATCCGGACGCTGGCCCACTCCAGCAGCGCACGGCGGCGCGGCCGCCGGTAGAGCCTGGTCAGCACCCGGCCGCTGACGGCCCGGCCGGTCCGGTGGATCAGCAGGTCGCCCGCGAGGGCGCTGCCGGCGACGACCAGCAGGACGAGCGCGATGGACAGCCGTCCCTGGGCGGCGAGCACGCCCCCGGTGACCAGGAGCGCCGCGTTGGGCACCAGAGGAGGCGCGGTCGTCGCGGCAAGCACCGCGTACGCCCAGAAGACGTGGCCGTCCCGCAGGTACCCCTCGAGGCCCGCGGTGAAGTCGAGGGCCGACACGATCCGTGCAACGTCCATGCGGCCGCCCCTCTTCCCGCCCCGGCCCGTCCCCGCGTCCCGTCCCAGGCCCCCAACGCTCGCAGGGCCGCGACGGCGGGGGCAAGGCGATTTCACCGGGATCGGGGCATTCCCAGGGTTTTCCCGGGGGCGCCTCATCCTCAGGTACGGGGCCGCGGGGTCCGGCTGTGGCGCGGGGAGTACGCCCGGCGTACACCCCCGGTCCCGGCGGGCGGCGGCTCAGCGGCCGAGCAGCTCGCCGCCGTTGCACTGCAGGATCTCCCCGGTGATGAAACCGGCCTCCGGGGAGGCGAGGAAGAGCACCGCGGAGGCGACGTCCTCGGGCCGTCCGACCCGGCCGAGGAGGGTCCGGCCGGCCCGGCGGGTCTGCTCGGCGGCGTCGAGCCGGGCGCCGAAGAACTCGGTGCCCGCCACGGTGCCCGGCGCGACGATGTTGCAGGTCACCCCGCGCGGACCGAGCTGGGCCGCCAGGGAGTGGTTCCAGGCGTGCAGGGCGGCCTTGGAGGCCCCGTAGGAGCCCCCGCCGCGCAGGGCGGCCACCGAGGTGACGGTGATGACCCGGCCGCCCTCGGGGAGCCGGTCGCGTACGGATTCGGTCACCAGCACGGCGGTGAGGACGTTGCGCTCGAAGTCGCCGCGCCAGCGGGCCAGCACCCCGTGCGGGCCGGCGCCGATCGCGAGTTCCCGGCTGCCGGCGTTGTTGACCAGGACGTCGATGCGCCGGGGCAGCCGTGCCAGGGTCGCCTCCACGTCGTCGGGGTCGGCGAGGTCGCAGGCGACCGGGGTGACGTCGTAGCCGTGGTGGGAGCGCAGGTCGTCGGCGGTGGCGCGCAGCACCTCGCGGCGCCGGCCGACGATGGTCACGTGGTCGCCGGCCTCGGCGAAGAGGGTGGCCACCGACCGGCCGATGCCGGTTCCCCCGCCGGTCACCACGACGTGCCGGCCCACACTTGCGTTCTGCGACATCACGCTCCGCCCCTCGAGGAGGGACAGCACGTTACGGGACCTCGCTTACGCGACGGACACGGGGGTGCGCCATGATACGGATGGCGTAGAAGATACGTAGGCATGACCGAGATCACACTGGCTGGAACGTAACCTTTTGGTTTACGAGGGGGTCTAACCGAGCGAAGACACCGGGCTCCCGGCGGACTCGGTGAGATGATGAGCGGGTTGTCTTTGGGGGACAGCCCGGTCGCCATGCCGGGGCGAACTGCCCGGAGAGCTTTGAGCGGCCCTCCCGGGTGGTTTGGTCCGGTTGGGCGAGCGCACCCAAAGAACGCCCGGTACGGACCCGTGGGGGGATCCGCTCCGGGAAACGGGAGCGCCCCGTGCCGAACCCGTGGGGGGATTCGGCGCGGGGCGTTTCTCTTCGTGCGGAGCGCTCGCGTCAGCGGGCCTCGACCGGGACGTAGTCCCGCTCGACGACGCCCGTGTAGACCTGGCGCGGACGGCCGATCCGGGAACCCGGCTCGGTGATCATCTCGTGCCACTGCGCGATCCAGCCGGGGAGCCGGCCGAGCGCGAAGAGCACCGTGAACATCGTGGTCGGGAAGCCCATGGCCCGGTAGATCAGGCCGGTGTAGAAGTCCACGTTCGGGTACAGGTTGCGCGAGACGAAGTAGTCGTCGCTGAGGGCGTGCTCCTCCAGCTTCAGCGCGATGTCCAGCAGCTCGTCGGACTTGCCGAGCGCGGAGAGGACGTCGTGGGCGGCGGCCTTGATGATCTTCGCCCGGGGGTCGAAGCTCTTGTAGACCCGGTGGCCGAAGCCCATCAGGCGGACGCCGTCCTCCTTGTTCTTCACCTTGCGGATGAAGGCGTCCACGTCGCCGCCGTCGGCCTGGATGGCCTCCAGCATCTCCAGCACGCTCTGGTTGGCGCCGCCGTGCAGCGGGCCCCACAGGGCGTTGATGCCCGCGGAGATCGACGCGAACAGGTTGGCCTGCGAGGAGCCGACCAGGCGGACGGTGGAGGTGGAGCAGTTCTGCTCGTGGTCCGCGTGGAGGATGAGGAGCTTGTCCAGGGCGTCGACGACGACCGGGTTGAGCTCGTACTCCTCGGCGGGCACGGCGAAGGTCATGCGCAGGAAGTTCTCGACGTAGCCGAGGTCGTTGCGCGGGTACACGAAGGGGTGGCCGACCGACTTCTTGTAGGCGTACGCCGCGATCGTCGGCAGCTTGGCGATGAGCCGGATCGTCGACAGGTAGCGCTGCTTCTCGTCGAACGGGTTGTGGCTGTCCTGGTAGAAGGTCGACAGCGCGCTGACCACGGACGACAGCATCGCCATCGGGTGGGCGTCCCGCGGGAAGCCCTGGAAGAACCGCTTGACGTCCTCGTGGAGGAGCGTGTGCTGCGTGATGTCGCCGCGGAAGGCGGCGAGCTCGTCGACGGTGGGGAGCTCACCGTTGATGAGGAGGTACGCGGTCTCCAGGAAGGTTCCGCGTTCGGCGATCTGCTCGATGGGGAAGCCGCGGTAGCGGAGGATTCCCTGCTCGCCGTCGAGGTAGGTGACCGCGGACTTGTAGGCCGCGGTGTTGCCGTAGCCGCTGTCCAGGGTGACCAGGCCGGTGTCGGCGCGCAGCCTGCCGATGTCGAAGCCGTTGTCCCCAACGGTGCCCTCGATCACCGGGTAGCTGTACTCGCTGTCCCCGTACCGCAGTACTACAGAGTTGTCGCTCACGTCATTCCCTCACCGACGTCGTGCCTCTTCTTCGAGGTTGGAAGGTGCCCTGACTACCCCTACTGTCCCCCATTTGGCGTGGCCACGTGCACTCGGGGTCGGTCGGGGAGCCGAATGGTGGCACCCAGTGCCTATTTTGCCGCCCGCGCCAGCCGATGGTCGAGGGCCGTGAAGCGTCTGCCTGCGGAGACGGTACGGACCGCCTGGCCGATCGCCCTGCGCGAACCCACGAGCACGACCAGTCGCTTTGCCCGGGTAACGGCGGTATACAGCAGGTTCCGCTGGAGCATCATCCAGGCACCGGTGGTGACGGGGATCACGACGGCGGGGTATTCGCTGCCCTGTGACCGGTGGATCGTCACCGCGTAGGCGTGCGCCAGCTCGTCCAGCTCGTCGAAGTCGTAAGGGATCTCCTCGTCCTCGTCGGTCAGTACGGTGAGCCGCTGCTCCACGGTGTCCAGGGAGGTGACGACCCCCACGGTTCCATTGAAGACGCCGTTGGCGCCTTTTTCATAGTTGTTCCTGATCTGGGTCACCTTGTCGCCGACACGGAAGGTCCGGCCGCCGAAGCGCCGCTCCGGCAGGTCGGGGCGGGCCGGGGTGACCGCCTGCTGCAGCAGCCCGTTCAGCACGCCGGCGCCCGCGGGGCCGCGGTGCATGGGGGCGAGCACCTGGACGTCGCGGCGCGGGTCGAGGCCGAACCGGCGCGGGATGCGGCGGGCCGCCACGTCCACCGTGAGCCGGGCCGTCTCCTCGCCGTCCTCCTCCACGAAGAGGAAGAAGTCGTCGAGCCCCTGGGTGACCGGATGCGCTCCGGAGTTGATCCGGTGCGCGTTGGTCACCACGCCCGACTGCTGGGCCTGCCGGAAGATGCGGGTCAGCCGGACGGACGGGACGGGGCCGCCCTCGGCCAGCAGATCACGCAGCACCTCGCCGGCGCCGACGCTGGGCAGCTGGTCCACATCGCCGACGAAGAGCAGGTGCGCCCCCGGCGGCACGGCCTTGACCAGCTTGTTCGCCAGCAGCAGGTCGAGCATCGAGGCCTCGTCGACGACGACCAGGTCGGCGTCGAGGGGCCGGTCCCGGTCGTACGCGGCGTCCCCGCCCGGCTTGAGCTCCAGCAGCCGGTGGACCGTCGAGGCCTCGGCCCCGGTCAGCTCCGCCAGCCGCTTGGCCGCCCGTCCCGTCGGCGCGGCCAGCAGGACCTTGGCCTTCTTCGCCCGCGCCAGTTCCACCACGGACTTGACCGTGAAGGACTTCCCGCAGCCAGGACCGCCGGTCAGCACGGCGACCTTCTCGGTGAGCGCCAGCCGCACCGCCTGCTGCTGCTCGGGGGCGAGGTCCGCGCCCGTGCGCTCGCCGAGCCAGGCCAGCGCCTTCTCCCAGTCCACGTCGTGGAAGGCGGGCATCCGGTCCTCCGGGCCGCGCAGCAGCCGCAGCAGCGAGCCGGCCAGGGAGATCTCCGCCCGGTGGAAGGGCACCAGGTAGACCGCGCGGACCGGGTCGCCACCGCCGTCGGGGGCGGGCACGGGCTCGACGACCACCCCCTCCTCGCCGGCCAGCTCCGCGAGGCAGTCGATGACCAGGCCGGTGTCCACCTGGAGGAGCTTCACCGCGTCGGAGAGCAACTGCTCCTCGGGCAGGAAGCAGTTGCCGCTGTCGGTCGCCTGGGAAAGGGCGTACTGGAGGCCGGCCTTGACCCGGTCGGGGCTGTCGTGCGGGATGCCGACGGCCTGCGCGATCCGGTCCGCGGTGAGGAAGCCGATGCCCCAGACGTCGGCCGCCAGCCGGTAGGGCTGGTTCTTCACCACGGAGATCGAGGAGTCGCCGTACTCCTTGTAGATCCGCACCGCGATCGAGGTCGACACGCCCACGCCCTGGAGGAAGACCATGACCTCCTTGATCGCCTTCTGCTCCTCCCACGCGGCGCCGATCAGCTTGGTGCGCTTGGGACCGAGACCCGGGACCTCCACCAGCCGGGCGGGCTCCTGCTCGATGACGTCCAGGGTGGCGGTGCCGAAGTGCTCGACGATCCGCTCGGCGATGCGCGGGCCGATGCCCTTGATCAGCCCGGAGCCGAGGTAGCGCCGTATGCCCTGGATCGTGGCCGGGAGGACCGTGGTGTAGTTCTCCACGGTGAACTGCTTGCCGTACTGCGGGTGGGAGCCCCAACGGCCCTCCATCCGCAGCGACTCCCCCGGCTGGGCGCCCAGCAGCGAGCCGACCACGGTCAGCAGGTCGCCGCCGCCCCGGCCGGTGTCGACCCGGGCGACCGTGTACCCGTTCTCCTCGTTCGCATAGGTGATCCGCTCGAGGACGCCCTCGACGACGGCCGGTCTCAACTCCCCCACGGCGCGGGCCACCTCCTCGGATCTGCGATGTGATCCGACGGTACCGCCCGGCCCCGACAGACCGCCGGGACCCTGTGGACAACTCCCCCCGATCGCCTCCCGGAATGTAACGATCCGGTTTCGTGCTCTTGCCTCGAAGCATGTAATCGATTCCAATCCTCTTTGTAATCGATTCCACGAGGAGGTGGGACGGGTGGCGAGCATCAAGGACGTGGCATCACGCGCCGGTGTCTCCGTCGCGACGGTCTCCCGCGTGCTCAACGACCACCCGGCGGTCCGCCCGGGCACCCGCACCCGGGTGCTGGAGGCCGTGGCCGAACTCGGCTACCGGCCCAACGCGGTGGCGCGCTCCCTGCGCACCGACCAGACCCGGACCCTCGGCCTGGTCATCAGCGACGTGCTGAACCCCTTCTTCACCGAGCTCGCCCGCTCCGTGGAGGACGAGGCCAGGGCGCTGGGCTACAGCGTGATCATCGGCAACGCCGACGAGCGGCCGGAGCAGCAGGACCACCACATCCGCACGCTGCTGGACCGACGCATCGACGGACTGCTGGTCAGTCCCACCGACGGCGGTTCCCCGCTGATCCTGGACGCGGTGCGCTCCGGCACCCCGATGGTCTTCGTCGACCGCTGGATCCCCGGCATAGGCAACGACGTCCCGGTGGTCCGCACCGACGGCTGCGACGCGGTGCGCGACCTGGTCGCCCACCTCCACGGCCTGGGCCACCGGCGGCTGGCGATCATCGCGGGCCCCGCCGCGACCACCACGGGCCGCGAGCGTGTGCAGGCCTTCCGCGAGGCGCTGGCCGCCTTCGGCCTGCCGCTGCCCGACGAGTACGTCGGGCAGGGCGACTTCCAGGCCGACAGCGGCCGCCGGGCCGTCGCCCGTTTCCTCGACCTGCCGGTCCCGCCCGACGTGGTCTTCGCAGCGGACAACCTCATGGCGCTCGGCGCCATGGACGAGATCCGCGCCCGCGGCCTGCGCGTGCCCGAGGACATCGCGCTCGCCGCCTTCGACGACATCCCGTGGTTCCTCCACACCGATCCGCCGATCACCGCCATCGCCCAGCCCACGGGCGAACTCGGCCGCGCGGCCGTGCGCTCGCTGATCGACCGCGTGGAGGGCAGGCCGGCGCCGTCGGTCACCGTCTCCGCCCGTCTCGTAGTCCGCCGCTCCTGCGGCGCGTCCGAAGGGAGCCCCCGTTGAGCACGAGCAGCCCCGAGCTCCTCCGCATGGAGGGCGTCCGCAAGGTGTTCCCCGGTGTGGTGGCCCTCGACGGCGTCGACTTCGACCTGCGCGGAGGCGAGGTGCACGTCCTGCTCGGCGAGAACGGCGCGGGCAAGAGCACCCTGATCAAGATGCTCTCCGGCGCTAACCGTCCCGACGGGGGCCGGATCCTCGTCGACGGCGACGAGGTGCGCATCCACGGTGCGCAGGACGCCGAGAAGCTGGGCATCACGACCATCTACCAGGAGTTCAACCTCGTCCCGGCGCTGAGCGTCGCCGAGAACATCTTCCTGGGCCGCCAGCCGCGCCGTCTGGGCCTGGTGAACCGCAAGCAGATGAACGCGGACGCCGCGGCCCTGCTGGCCCGGGTCGGCGTGGACGTCGACCCGCGCACCCCGGTCTCCGAACTGGGCATCGCCCGCCTGCAGATGGTGGAGATCGCCAAGGCACTCAGCCTGGAGGCGCGCGTCCTGATCATGGACGAGCCGACCGCGGTCCTCACCAGCGAGGAGGTCGACAAGCTCTTCCGGATCGTGCGCAAGCTGCGCGAGGACGGCGTCGGCATCGTCTTCATCACCCACCACCTGGAGGAGATCGCCGCCCTCGGCGACCGCGTCACCGTCCTGCGCGACGGCCGCAGCGTCGCCCAGGTGCCCGCGAGCACCCCCGAGGACGAACTGGTCCGGCTGATGGTCGGCCGCAGCATCGAGCAGCAGTACCCGCGCGAGCGCGCCGAAGCGGGCGCGCCCCTGCTGCGGGTCGAGGGCCTCACCCGGGGCGGCGTCTTCCACGACGTGAGCTTCGAGGTGCGGGCCGGCGAGGTCGTGGGCCTGGCGGGCCTCGTCGGCGCCGGACGCACCGAGGTCGTCCGCGCGGTCTTCGGCGCTGACCCGTACGACTCCGGAACGGTCGAGGTGCTGGGCAAGCGGCTGCGCCGCCACGACGTCAACGCCGCCATGGACGCGGGCATCGGCCTGGTGCCCGAGGACCGCAAGGGCCAGGGCCTGGTGCTGGACGCCACCATCCAGGAGAACCTGGGCCTGGTCACCCTCGGGCGCGCGACCCGCGCCGGGTTCGTCGACCGGGCCGGGCAGCGCAAGGCGGCGGACCGGATCTCCGGGCAGCTCAAGGTCCGCATGGCCGGGCTCCACCAGCACGTGCGCACCCTGTCGGGCGGCAACCAGCAGAAGGTCGTCATCGGCAAGTGGCTGCTGGCCGACACCAAGGTGCTCATCCTCGACGAACCGACCCGGGGCATCGACGTCGGCGCCAAGGTCGAGATCTACCAGCTCATCAACGAACTCACGGCCTCCGGCCACGCGGTGCTGATGATCTCCAGCGACCTCCCCGAGGTGCTGGGCATGAGCGACCGCGTCCTGGTGATGTCCCAGGGCCGGATCGCCGGCGAACTCCCCGCGCACGAGGCCACCCAGGACTCTGTCATGGCCCTGGCCGTCGGCACAGCGCCCGCCGAGGGCGGCAACGCAACAGCAACGAAGGATGTGGAGGGCTCCCGTGGCCACTGACACGCTCAAAAGCAGTACGGACACGGGCGGCGTCGCCGCGGCACGCCGTGTGCTCCTCAACAACGGCGCGCTCAGCGCCCTGGTCGTCCTGCTCGTGGCACTGTCGTTCCTGTCGGGCGACTTCCTGTCCACGCAGAACCTGCTCAACGTCGGCGTCCAGGCGGCGGTCGTCGCCATCCTCGCCTTCGGCTCCACCTTTGTGATCGTCGCGGCCGGCATCGACCTGTCGGTGGGCTCGGTCGCGGCGCTCTCCGCGACGGTGCTGGCCTGGAGCGCGAGTTCGGCCGGCCTGCCGGTGTGGCTGGCGGTCGTGCTGTCCGTCGCCACCGGTGTCGCCAGCGGCCTGCTGAGCGGCCTGCTGATCTCCTTCGGCAAGCTGCCGCCGTTCATCGCGACCCTCGCGATGCTGTCGATCGGCCGCGGCCTCACCCTGGTCATCTCCCAGGGCAGCCCCATCGCGTTCCCCGACTCCGTCTCCCACCTGGGCGACACCATCGGCGGCTGGCTGCCCGTACCGGTCCTGGTGATGATCGTCGCGGGCGCCGCCACGGCGATCATCCTCGGCCGCACCTACATGGGCCGCGCCATGTACGCGATCGGCGGCAACGAGGAGGCGGCCCGCCTCTCCGGCATCCGGGTCAAGCGCCAGAAGATCATCATCTACGCGCTGTCCGGCCTCTTCGCCGCGGTCGCGGGCATCGTGCTCGCCTCCCGTCTCGCCTCGGCGCAGCCGCAGGCCGCGTACGGCTACGAGCTGGACGCCATCGCGGCGGTCGTCATCGGCGGCGCCAGCCTCTCCGGCGGCGTCGGCAAGGCGTCCGGCACCCTGATCGGCGCGCTGATCCTCGCCGTCCTCCGCAACGGCCTCAACCTCCTCTCGGTCTCCGCCTTCTGGCAGCAGGTCGTCATCGGCGCGGTCATCGCGCTGGCCGTCCTGCTCGACACCCTGCGCCGCCGCGCCTGACGCGCCGCGCGCACCCCGGACCCCCTCTTCTTCTCCGCACCGCACCAGCAAGGAACCCTCATGCGCACCAAGCTCATCTCCGCCACCACCGTCGCCGTCGCCGCCCTCGCGCTCACCGCGACCGCCTGCAACTCCGGCTCCGGCTCGTCCTCCGATATCAAGGTGGGCCTGTCGGTCTCCACCCTCAACAACCCGTTCTTCGTGCAGCTGAAGGAGGGCGCGCAGGCCGAGGCGAAGAAGGAGGGCGTGGACCTGACCGTCACCGACGCGCAGAACGACGCGTCGCAGCAGGCCAACCAGCTGCAGAACTTCACCAGCCAGAACGTGAAGTCGATCGTCGTCAACCCGGTCGACTCCGACGCGGCCGGTCCCTCCGTCAAGGCCGCCAACAAGGCCGGCATCCCCGTCGTCGCGGCCGACCGCGGCGTCAACAACGCCGAGCTCGCCACCACCGTCGCCTCCGACAACGTCGAGGGCGGCCGGCTCGCCGCGAAGACCCTGGCCGAGTCGCTGGGCGGCAAGGGCACCGTGGTCGTCCTCCAGGGCACCGCGGGCACCTCCGCGGCCAACGAGCGCGGCCAGGGCTTCGACGAGGGCATCAAGGCCTACCCGGGCATCAAGGTCGTGGCCGAGCAGGCCGCCGACTTCGACCGCACCAAGGGCCTGGACGTCATGACCAACCTGCTGCAGGCCCACTCCGACGTCACCGGCGTCTTCGCGCAGAACGACGAGATGGCCCTCGGCGCCATCAAGGCGCTCGGCGACAAGGCCGGCAAGTCGGTCAAGGTCGTCGGCTTCGACGGCACCCCCGACGGCCTGACCGCGGTCAAGGCCGGCACCCTCACGGCGTCCGTCGCCCAGCAGCCGAAGGAGCTCGGCAAGCTGGCCGTGCAGAACGCGGTGAAGGCCGCCAAGGGCGAGAAGCTCGGCAGCCTGGTGAAGGTTCCGGTCAAGGTCGTCACCGAGAAGAACGTCGCCGACTTCTCCTCCTGACAGGCCGCACCGGTACGGCTGGACCCCGAAGGGACACGCAGATGCACGGCTACGACCTGGTGGTCGTAGGGTCGGCCAACGCCGACCTGGTGATCCACGTCGACCGCCGCCCCGCGGCGGGCGAGACGGTCCTCGGCTCGGACCTCGCCACCCACCCGGGTGGCAAGGGGGCCAACCAGGCCGTCGCCGCGGCCCGCCTGGGCGCGCGCACGGCGCTCCTCGCGCGGGTCGGCGACGACGCCCACGGGCGGCTGCTCACCGGCTCGCTGAGATCGGCCGGCGTCGACACCACCGGTGTCCTGAGCGGCGGCGCCCCCACGGGCGTCGCGCTGATCACCGTGGACCCCTCGGGCGACAACAGCATCGTGGTGTCGCCGGGCGCCAACGCCCGGCTCATTGCGGCGGACGTGGCCGGGGCGCGCGAGCTGCTGGCCGCCGCCAAGGTGATCTCGCTGCAACTGGAGATCCCCCTGGAGTCCGTGGCCGCCGCCGTGGCGACGGCCACGGCGGCCGGCACGCGGGTCGTGCTGAACCCCTCGCCCCCCGCCGCGCTGCCGCATGAGGTGCTCGCCGGCTGCGACCCCATCGTGGTCAACGAGCACGAGGCACGCGTCCTGCTCGGCGCCGGGGCCGGGGACACCCCCGAGGCGTGGGCGGCGGGGCTGCTCGCGCTCGGCCCGCGCTCCGTGGTCGTCACGCTCGGCGCGGCGGGCGCGCTCGCCGCGACGGCGGACGGCACCGTGCGCATACCCAGCCCGCGCGTGTCCGCCGTCGACACCACCGGCGCCGGCGACTCCTTCACGGGGGCGCTGGCCTGGCGGCTCGGCGCGGGCGACGACCTGGTGACCGCCGTGCGGTTCGCGGTGCGGGTGGGCGCCGCCGCCGTCACGAAGCCGGGTGCGCAGGAATCCTTCCCCACCCTCGAAGAAGTGGGTCAGCTGTGAAGAAGTCCGGAATCCTCAACCGCCACCTCGCGGGCGCCCTCGCCGTGCTCGGCCACACCGACCTGGTCGTGGTCTGCGACGCGGGGCTCCCCATCCCTCCCGGGCCGATCGTCGTCGACCTCGCGTTCCGGGCCGGCACCCCGTCCTTCTCCGAGGTCCTCGACGGACTGCTGGAGGAGCTGGTGGTGGAGGGCGCGATCGCGGCCAAGGAGGTCCGCGAGCACAATCCCGAGGTGACGGCCCGGCTCGACGGGGCCTTCCCCGACCTGGAGCTGGTCCCGCACGAGGAGTTCAAGGCCCGCACCCGGCAGGCCCGCCTCGTCGTCCGCACCGGCGAGTCCCGGCCGTACGCCAACGTCATCCTGCGCTGCGGCGTGCCCTTCTAGGCCGTACGCGGGGCGTACATCCGTCCGGCTGCGGTCGGCGGGCCGGGCGGGCGGATCGCGCGTAGCGTCCCGACCATGAGCGACCGACCGCTGAAGGACGAGGTGCTGGAGGAGCTGGGGGACGACCGGCTCCGGGAGATCACCGAGCTGCTCGGGACCGACGCCGACCAGGCGCAGCAGGTCGTGGGGAGCGCGGTGGCCTCGATCACCGGGGTGCTGACCGACGACGCGGTGACGCCCGGCGGCACCGCCGAGCTGTGTCAGGCCATGGAACAGGCCGCGAACGAGCCCGAGCCGCTGCCGGCGGCCGTCGTCGGCTTCGCCGGGGTGCAGGGCGGTACGGGGGCGGAACCGGGCCGCGGGGTGCTCGCGGCCGTACTGGCGAAGGTCGCCGGGCCGGCGGCGCGCGCGGTGGCCAAACGGACCGGGCTCCCGGTCGAGACGGTCACGGCGGCGCTGCAGACGGTGATCCCCGTGATGGCGGCCGTGCTGGCCCGGCGGGCCCGCGAGAAGCGCTGAGCGGCGGCGGGGCGCGCGGGCCGGGCGGGTCCCGGACGACCGGGCGGACATGGCGAAAGGGGTCCGGCTCGGCCGGACCCCTTTGGCGTTCCCCTCCCTCTGCGCGATGCCCCGAGCCCCCTCCGGGCGTCACGCTCTCCCCCACTCAAGACCCGTGTGAGGCCCCCCTCTGGGTCTTGACGGTACGTAGACACACCGGCCCCGGGGATGGTTGTACGGCTGCCGGAAAAAGTTTTCAGGGATTCACCCGAGCACGTGGCGGCGGTACCTGTCGGCCGTCTCGGCCAGTACCCCGGCCCCGTCCCGGGCCCACAGCGCGGGGTTGAAGATCTCCACCTCGACCGCTCCCGTGTAGCCGGCCGCGTCCACCAGCTCTCGGAAGCCTCGGAGGTCGATGCAGCCGTCCCCGAGCTGGCCGCGGCCCAGGAGCACGCCCTCCGGGAGCGGGGTGACCCAGTCGGCGAGCTGGAACGCGGCGATCCGGCCGCCGGCGCCTGCCCGTGCGATGTCCTGGGGCGCCCGGTCGTCCCACCACAGGTGGTAGGTGTCCACGACGACGCCGACCTGCCGCGCGGGGAAGTGTTCGGCGATGCCGAGGGCCTGGGCGAGGGTCGAGACCACACAGCGGTCGGAGGCGTACATCGGGTGCAGCGGCTCGATCGCCAGCCGCACCCCGCGGTCCTCCGCGTACGGGGCGAGCCCGGCGACCGCGTCGGCGACGCGTTCACGGGCACCGGCGAGATCGCGGTCGCCGGCGGGAAGGCCACCGGAGACCAGGACGAGGGTGCCGGTGCCCAGGGCCGCCGCCTCGTCGACCGCCGCCCGGTTGTCGGCGAGGGCGGCGGCGCGCTCGTCCGGGTCGGAGGCGGTGAAGAAGCCCCCGCGGCAGAGCGTGGTGACCGTGAGCCCGGCCGCGCGCACCAGCTTCGCCGCGGCCTCGACGCCGTACGCGCGGACCGGGCCGCGCCACAGTCCGACGCCGGGGACACCGAGCGTCACCAGCCCCTCGACCAGTTCGGGGAGCGGCAGTTGCCGCACGGTCTCCTGGTTGACGCTGAGCCGCGCGAGGTCCCCGGAGGGCCGATTGTCAGTACGCAATGTCACACTCCGTACACGGAGAGAAGCCGGCGCACGCGCGAGGCGGCGAGCACCGGGTCGGGGAAGAGTCCGATCCGGTCGGCCAGTTCGTAGGCGCGGGCCAGATGGGGGAGGGAGCGTGCCGAGTGGAGACCACCGACCATCGTGAAGTGCGACTGGTGGCCTGCCAGCCAGGCCAGGAGGACGACGCCCGTCTTGTAGTGCCGGGTCGGGGCGCCGAAGAGATGGCGGGAGAGCTCGACGGTGGGGTCGAGCAGCGCCCGGAAGCCCGCGGCGCCGCGGGCTTCGCGGGGGCCGCCGCCGCCCCACTCGTCGTCCAGCAGGCGGAGGGCCCGCGCGGCGAGCGGCGCGAGCGGGTCGAAGACGCCGAGCAGGGCGTGGCTGAAGCCCCGTTCGTCGCCGGCGATCAGTTCGGGGTAGTGGAAGTCGTCGCCGGTGTAGCAGCGCACGCCGGCGGGGAGGCGGCGGCGCAACTCGACCTCGCGCCCGGCGTCGAGCAGGGAGATCTTGACGCCGTCGACCTTGCCGGGGTGGGCGGCGATCACCTCGAGGAGGGTGGCGGTGGCGGCGTCCAGGTCCGTGCTGCCCCAGTAGCCCTCCAGCGCGGGGTCGAACATCGGGCCCAGCCAGTGCAGCACGACGGGCCCGGCCGCCTGGCGCAGGAGGTGGCCGTAGACCTCCAGGTAGTCGTCGGGGCCCTTGGCGACGGCGGCCAGCGCGCGCGAGGCCATGAGCACGGCCCGCGAGCCCGCGTCCTCGACGACGGCGAACTGCTCCTCGTAGGCGGCCCGGATGCCGGAGAGGCCGTGGGGGTGGCCGGACCCGGTGGGCGACAGCTGGTCGGTACCCACGCCGCAGACGATGCGGCCGCCCTCGGCACGGGCCTCGGCGGACGAACGGCGGATCAGTTCGGCGGCCCCGGCCCAGTCCAGGCCCATGCCGCGCTGGGCGGTGTCCATGGCCTCGGCGACGCCCAGTCCGTGCGACCACAGGTGGCGGCGGAAGGCCAGCGTGGCCTCCCAGTCCAGCGCGGCGGGCCGGTCGGCCGCGGTGCGGAAGGGGTCGGCGACGACGTGGGCCGCCGCATAGACGACGCGCCTGCGCGGCTCGTCCGGCGTCGTGGGAGCCACGGCGTGGGCGGCGGGCTCGGTGCGCGGCCGGTACGCGGACAACTCGCCCGATTCGGTGGGTAGGTGGAGGAGTGTCACAGCGTCAGCTCCGGTACGTCGAACCGGCGGCCCTCGGCGGAGGAACGCAGGCCCAGTTCGGCGAGCTGCACACCGCGGGCACCGGCCAGCAGGTCCCGGGTGTAGGGCTCGCCGAGGTGGACGTGGCGCAGGAACAGTTCCCACTGGGCCTTGAAGCCGTTCTCGAACTCCCCGTTGTCCGGCAGCTCCTGCCACTGGTCGCGGAAGACCTCGGTGGCGGGCAGGTCGGGGTTCCAGACCGGCCTGGGGGTGGTGGACCGGTGCTGGACCCGGCAGTCGCGCAGCCCCGCGACGGCCGAGCCCTCGGTGCCGTCGACCTGGAACTCCACCAGTTCGTCGCGGTTGACGCGCACGGCCCAGGAGGAGTTGATCTGGGCGACCACGCCGCCCTCGAGCTCGAAGATCCCGTAGGCGGCGTCGTCGGCCGTGGCGTCGTAGGGCTTGCGCTGCTCGTCCCAGCGCTGCGGGACGTGCGTGGTGGCGAGCGCCTGCACGGAGAGCACCCGGCCGAACAGCTCGTGGAGGACGTACTCCCAGTGCGGGAACATGTCCGCGACGATGCCGCCGCCGTCCGCGGCGCGGTAGTTCCACGAGGGGCGCTGTGCCGGCTGCCAGTCGCCCTCGAAGACCCAGTAGCCGAACTCGCCGCGGACGGAGAGGATCCGCCCGAAGAAGCCGCCGTCGATCAGCCGCCGGAGCTTGAGCAGCCCCGGGAGGAAGAGCTTGTCCTGGACGACGCCGTGGCGCACTCCGGCCTCTGTGGCGAGGCGGGCCAGCCGCAGCGCCCCGTCCAGGCCGGTCGCGGTGGGCTTCTCGGTGTAGATGTGCTTGCCGGCGGCGATCGCCTTGGTGATCGCCTCCTCGCGGGCGGCGGTGACCTGGGCGTCGAAGTAGATCTCGGTGGCGGGGTCGGCGAGCACGGCGTCCAGGTCGGTGGAGACCAGGGCGGGGTCCAGGCCGTGGCGTTCGGCGAGGGCGCGCAGCGCCTGCTCGCGGCGGCCGACGAGGACGGGCTCCGGCCACAGCACCGTGCCGTCACCGAGGTCGAGTCCGCCCTGCTCGCGCAGGGCGAGGATCGAGCGGACGAGGTGCTGACGGTGGCCCATTCGTCCGGTGACGCCGTTCATGGCGATCCGCACGGTCCTGCGTGTCACGTGGGGTTCCCCTCTCCCGTGGATCTCCGGGCGGTGGCAGTAAGCGCTTTCCCTCTGTTCACGCTAACGGCTGCCGGACACCCCCGACAAGAGGGGACACGGCGAAGAGCGGCCACACGTCCCCCGTCTGACGTGGGGTCATCGGTCCGGACGCGGGTCGGCGATGTCCCCGGCGCGTCGCATTCGCGTCCCGGCACCCCGGGGCGGTTGCCCGCACGGCGGCCGGCCCGCACGCCCGGCGACACCGGATGCCGTCGGCGTGCGCCCGCGGTGGCGCGCCCGTGCGCCCGGGCTCCGGCGCCCCGGGTCCCGACGCGCCGCCCGTCGTGGGGGTGTTCGGCGCGACCGGCCGGACGCGGCGCGACGGACCTCCCGCGACGACCCCGGACACGGCACCGGACCACGGCCGCCGCGGGGCCACCGGGGACCCCGCAACCGGCTCCGCGGCGGGCTCCGCCGACGACGGCCACGGCACGCCACAGCCTCTGAAACGTTTACAGAAAGCGCTTGCCGAGATCGTCACCCCACCGCGGTGCGGGACCCCCGGCAAGGTGCCCCGCGACTCCGCTCCCCCGGCGGCCCCCGAGGTGAGAACATGTGCCGCTACGGGCGGAGGGCCCGGGGATGACCGACCCGGAGGAAACAGACGAGATGGCAGTGACCCTCGCCGACGTGGCGGCGCGCGCCGGAGTGTCCGCCGCGACCGTCTCGCGCGTCCTGAACGGCAACTACCCGGTCGCGGGCAGCACGCGCGAGCGGGTGCTGCGGGCCGTCGACGACCTCGACTACGTCGTGAACGGGCACGCCCGCGCCCTGGCCGCCGCCACCTCCGACCTGGTCGGCGTCCTGGTCAACGACGTCGCCGACCCCTTCTTCGGGCTCATGGCCAGCGCGGTGCAGAGTGAGATCTGCGGCGGCGCCGAACAGCCGTCGGGGCCGCCCGCGGGTGCCGGGAAGCTCGCCGTGGTCTGCAACACCGGGGGCTCCCCCGAGGCCGAGCTCAACTACCTCACCCTGCTGGAACGGCAGCGCGCCGCCGGCGTGGTCCTCACCGGCGGCGCCGTGGA
The DNA here is from genome assembly GCF_040630935.1 of Streptomyces sp. NPDC005722. NCBI lineage: Bacteria > Bacillati > Actinomycetota > Actinomycetes > Kitasatosporales > Streptomycetaceae > Streptomyces > Streptomyces sp. NPDC005722. Next base: position 237,101 of record NZ_JBEXYN010000007.1, on the reverse strand, counting down.
GGGCACCGGCCACAGCGCCGCCGTGGCCGGCCGCCTCGCCCGGCTCGCCGCCTCCGGCACCCGGATCGTGCTGTGCGGCCGCCCGCCCCTGCCCGAGCTCGCCGGCCTGGCCGGGCCCGCCGCGGACTCCGTGATGACCGTCGCCTTCGACAACCGCGGCGGCGCGCAGCGCCTGACCGAGCACCTGCTGGGCCTCGGCCACCGCGCGATCGGCTACGTCGCGGGCCCCGCCGAGCGCAGCACCACCCGGCACCGCCTGGAGGGCCACCGCACCGCCCTGGCCGAGGCCGGACTCGCGGGCTCCCCCGCCGAACTCGACCGCCTCACCGTGCACGGCTACTACGACCGCTCCTCCGGTTACGACGCCGCGCTGGAGCTGCTGCGCCGCGAACCGGGGCTCACGGCCGTCGTCGCCGCCAACGACACGGTGGCGCTCGGCGTCTGCGCGGCGTTGCGCGAGCGCGGGCTGCGCATCCCCGAGGACGTCTCGGTCGCCGGCTTCGACGACCTGCCCTTCAGCGTGGACGCCGTCCCCGCGCTCACGACGGTCCGCATACCGCTGCAGGAGGCGGGCGCCCGCGCGGGACGCCTCGTCATGGGCCGGCAGGCACCGCCTCCCGGCGGGCTGGCGACCGTGCGGACGGAACTGATGGTGCGGGCGTCGACGGCGGCGCCGCGGAAGGTCGCGTAGCGGCCGCGGGAGCGCCCCGGCGCGCGCGCCCGTACCGGGGGCCGATACCTGTGCAGGACCACCCGGGTCGGATTACCTTTGACCCAGTCAAAGAATTTCCGGGAGGACCGCCGTGACCGTCCAGGAGATCCGGGCGTTCAACCGCTTCTACACCAACCTCATCGGCGCGCTCGACTACAGCCGCCACCTGCACACCCCGTACACCCTCACCGAGGCCCGCGTCCTCTACGAACTCGCCCACGCCCCCGACGGCGGGCTGGACGCCGCCGACCTGCGCACGGCCCTGTCCGTGGACGCCGGCCAGCTCAGCCGGATGCTGGCGGCCTTCGGGGAACGGGGCCTGCTGACCCGCGCGCCGTCACCGCAGGACGCCAGGCGGCAGCGCGTGGAGCTGACGCCCGACGGCCGCGAGGCCGCCCGGCTCCTGGAGGAACGGTCGCGGGAGGCGGTCGGGTCCCTGGTCGGCGGGCTCGCCCCGCACGACCGCGACCGCCTCACCGAGGCCATGCGCACCGTACGAGACGTCCTCGGCGCCGACGCCGACGACACCCGGTCCCCCGCCGCGGCCCGGGTCCGGCTGCGGGAGCCGCGCCCCGGCGACCTCGGCTGGGTGGTCCAGCGCAACGCGGAGGTCTACGCCGAGGAGTACGGCTGGAACGCCGAGTACGAGACCCTCGTCGCCCGGATCGTCGCGGACGGCCACGAGCGGGCCTGGATCGCCGAACTCGACGGTGAGCGCGCCGGGTGCGTCTTCTGCGTACGCGACGACGCACCCGGCACGGCACGGCTGCGCCTGCTCCTGGTGGACCCGGCCGCCCGGGGCCACGGCATCGGCCGCCGGCTGGTCGAGGCCTGCGTCGCGCACGCCCGCGCGGCAGGCCACCGCGAGCTGGTGCTGTGGACGAACGACGTCCTGGTCTCCGCCCGGCGCATCTACGAGGCGGCCGGTTTCGAACTCGTCGGGCAGAAGCCACACCGCAGCTACGGCCGCGATCTCGTCGGGCAGGACTGGCGACTGGTGCTGTAACGTCCGAAAAGTGAAGCTCGCGTTCTCGACCCTCGGCGTGCCGGGGCTCCCCGTGCCGGACGTGGTCCGGCTCGCCGCGGAGCACGGCTACCACGGCGTGGAGCTGCGGGCGGGTCACGAGGAGCCGGTGCACAGCGGTCTGACGGAACGGCAGCGTGCCGACGTGGCAGGGGAGTTCCGCGGCTCCGGCGTCGCGGTCCTGGCGGTCGCCTCCTACGTGCAGGTGGCCGCTCCGGGCGAGGACGCCCCCGCGCTGCGCGGGCTGCGCGACCACGTACGCCTCGCCGCCGACCTCGGCGCCTCCTACGTACGGGTGTTCCCCGGCGCCGGCGAGGACGACAGGGACGCCGCCGACACCAGGGCGGCCCGCCGGCTGGCCGCGGTCGCCCCGGAGGCGGCGGACGTGGGCGTGCGCGTCCTGGTGGAGACCCACGACTCACACCGGACCGGCGCGGACGTGGCACGGATCCTGGGGCTGGTGGGCCATCACCACGCGGGCGCGCTCTGGGACGTGATGCACCCGTGGCTGGGCGGCGAGCAGCCCGAGCACACCTATCCGGTGCTCGCCCCCTACCTGGGCTACGTACAGGTCAAGGACGTCTCCTCGGCGGCGGACACCACCCCGCTGCCGCTCGGCCACGGGGCGCTGCCGCTGGCCGGCACGGTGGAGGTGCTCAGCCGGGCGGACTGGGACGGCTGGCTGTGCTGGGAGTACGAGAAGCGCTGGTACCCGCAGGTGCGGGCGCTGCCGGAGCTGCTGTCGCGGGGGCGTTCGCACCTGCTGCGGCTGCTCGGCGAGTCCGCCTGAGCCCGCTTGAGCCCGCCTCCGGCCCCGACGCCCGCGCCCGGCCCCGGGCACCCGTACCCTTAAGCACCAGCGAGTGCTGCCGAGCTGTCGGTTTCAGCGTTGCTGAACGGTGTGCCCTCCCGGCGGGCGCACGGGATGACGAGGTGAACGGATGCTGGACCTGGCCCGGCTGCGGGCGCTGCACGCCGTGCACGTGCACGGATCGGTGGGGGCCGCGGCGACGGCCCTCGGCTACACGGCCTCCGCCGTGTCCCAGCAGATCGCCAAGCTGGAGCGGGAGACCCGTACGACGCTGCTGGAGCGGCAGGGGCGCGGTGTGGCGCTGACCGAGGCCGCCCAGTTGCTGGCGGAGACCGCGCAAGAGCTGATGGCGATCGTGGAGCGGGCCGAGGTGGCGCTGGAGGAGCGGCGCGGCCGTCCCACCGGACGGCTGACGATGGCCGCCTTCCCGACCGCCGCGCGCGGTCTGCTCCCGGAGGTGCTCGCCGGGCTGACGGCCGCGCACCCGTCGCTGGAGCTGCGGCTGGTGGAGGAGGGCGCGCACCTGTCGGTCGACCTGGTCTCGCGCGGCGTCGTCGACCTGGCCGTGGTGCACGACTGGGACATCGCCCCGCTGCCCGCGCCCGAAGGGCTGGAACGGGTGGTGATCGGCGAGGACCACTGCGACGTGCTGGTCCCGGCCGGGCATCCGCTGGCGGCGCGCGCCGCGCTGGTCCGCGAGGACGTCGTCGACGAGCGGTGGATCTGCCAGCCGCCCGGGCACGTGTGCCACGACTGGCTGGTGCGGACCCTGCGCGAGGCGGGCGCCGAGCCGGACCTGGCGTTCCAGGTCGCCGAGTACCAGTCGCAGTTGGCGCTGGTGGCGGCCGGGCTGGGGATCGCGCTGGTGCCGCGGCTGGGGCGCGGGCCGGTGCCGGAGGGTGTGGTCGTGGTGCCGCTGGAGCCGGCTCCCGTACGGCGGCTTTACGCCTTGTGGCGGACGGGGGCGTCGCGGCGTCCGGCCATCACGGAGACGGTCCGGGCGTTGCGCGCCCACTACCCGGGGGTCGTTGCCTGACCATGGGCGGATGGCACCCATCCGCAGGGAACCGTTCGCGTCCCCGTCCCGTCCAACCCGCGTGCTGCCGGGGAGTCTCCGCAAAGCGGTGTCGGTCACGCTGCTGGCTGCGTCGCTGACAACCCTCTCCGCCGCATGCGGCCGGCAGCAGCCCGCCACCGGCGTACCCCCCTACGACAACGCCGGTGGCGGCCCCTCCACCTCAGCGATCGCCACCCCGCCCACCGGTCCGGCGCCGTCCGGCGCGCCCGCCGTGCCGTCCGTGTCCTCGACGTCGCTGTCGTCGCCGCCGTCGCCGTCCCCGCCGGGGAACGGGACGGTCTCCACCCGCCGCGTGTACTTCACCGAGACCACGCGCCGGGTGCCCGCGGTGCACACGGTCCTCGACGGCGAGCGCGACCTGGGCCGGTTCCCCGGCTACTTCATGAAGTCGGCGCCGGAGATCGCCGACGACATCGCGCGGCGTGCCGCGCGGACCGACTTCTCGCGCTCGGTCCTCGTCGCCTGGAGCCGGACGACCGGCTGCAACAGCACCAGGGACGCCGTCCTCTTCCGGGGCGGCGACCGGCTGACGCTCGGCCTGGCGCAGCGGCCGATGGGTCAGTGCCTGGTCGCCAACCAGGTGGTCACCGTGTTCGAGGTGCCGCGCGACCGGATGCCGAAGCGGCCGCGTTTCGCACAGGAGGCGGACCCGAGGGCCGATCCGCCGGCCCCGGGGAGCACGGTGGCGTTCGGCGGCCTGGAGGAGACGCGGGACCGCGTCGGCCGGCGCAGTGCCGAGGTCACCACGGCCCGGCAGCTGGATGCCTTCCTCGCCGGTCTGCCCCGCAAGGGGGCGGCCGCGCTGCGCGAGCAGCTGGCACGGCATCCCCGGCGCCCGGACGAGCGGCGCTTCGCCTTCGTACTGACCGGCTGCGCGCCCACCGGGGCCGTCCTGACCATCGGCCGGCAGGAGATCTCGGCCTCCCCCACCGGGGACGAGCACATCCGGTGCGTGCAGGTCCAGCACTACGCGGCGGTGCTCACGGTGCCGGCGGTGCTCGTGCCGGAGCGTGCCCGACTCATTGACTGACAATTACTTTCCGGCTAAGCGTGTCTGCTTGAAGGTTTCTTTCAGCGCTTCCGCCTCCTCCTGCCGGAAGGAGTCCGTCATGCACAGCCGTCCCCGTCCCTCCCGCCGCACGGTGCTCGGTGCCACCGCGGCCGCCTCCACCGCCCTCGCCCTCGGCGTCCCGGGCACCGCGAGCGCGGCCGCGGCCGACCGCAGACGCGTCCGTGCGCTCATCGACCGCATGAGCATCGAGGAGAAGATCGGCCAGCTCTTCGTCATGCGCGTGTACGGCCATTCGGCCACCGCCCCCGATCCGGCCGACGTGGCCGCGAACCAGGCCGAGATCGGGGTCTCCGACGCCGCCGAACTGATCGCGAAGTACCACGTCGGCGGCATCATCTACTTCGCGTGGGCCCACAACACCCGTGATCCGCACCAGATCGCCGACCTCTCCAACGGCATCCAGCGGTCGTCCCGGATCCCGCTGCTGATCTCCACCGACCAGGAGCACGGCGCCGTCGCCCGGGTCGGCTCCCCCGCCACGCTCTTCCCGGGCGGGATGGCGCTCGGCGCGGGCGGCAGCACCCGGGACGCCCGGCGGGCCGCGGCCGTCGCCGGGGCCGAACTGGCGGCGATGGGCATCGGCCAGGACTACGCGCCGGTCGCCGACGTCAACGTCAACCCCGCCAACCCCGTGATCGGCGTGCGCTCCTTCGGCGCCGACCCGAAGGCCGTGGCCGCGCTCGTCGCCGCCCAGGTGGAGGGCTACCAGCGGGCCGGGGTCGTCGCCACCGCCAAGCACTTCCCCGGGCACGGCGACACCGGCACGGACAGCCACTACGCCCTGCCGGTCATCACGCACTCGCTGGAGGAGTGGCGGCGCCTTGACGCCCCGCCGTTCCGCGCCGCGATCGCCGCCGGCATCGACTCGATCATGACCGCGCACATCCTGGTGCCCGCCCTCGACGACTCCGGCGACCCCGCCACGCTGTCCCGGCCGATCCTCACCGGCATCCTGCGCGAGGAACTCGGCTACGACGGTGTGGTCGTCACCGACTCCCTCGGCATGGAGGGCGTACGCCAGAAGTACGGCGACGACCGCGTCCCGGTGCTCGCCCTGAAGGCCGGAGCCGACCAGTTGCTCAACCCGCCGGTCCTGGAGACCGCCTGGCAGGGCGTACTGGCCGCCGTAAGGTCCGGTGAGCTCACCGAGGAGCGCCTCGACGAGTCCCTCACCCGGATCCTCACGCTCAAGGCGCGGCGCGGGCTGCTCGACGACCCGTACGTCACCCACCGCGGCGTGGACCGGACGGTCGGCACCCGCGGCCACCTGGCGGAGGCCGACCGGATCACCGAACGCACCGTGACGCTGCTGGCGAACCGGGGGACGCTGCCGCTGCCGGCCCACCGTCGGCTGCTGGTCGTCGGCGCCGACCCGGCCGCGCCCTCGGGCACCGGCGGCCCGCCCACCGCGGTGCTCGGCGCGGCGCTGGCCGGCCTCGGGCACATCGCCCAGGTCCTGTCGACCGGGACCGCGCCGGGGCAGGCCGCGATCGACCAGGCGGTGGCCGCCGCGCGGGACAAGGACGCGGTGGTGGTGGCCACGTACAACGTGACCGGGGCGTCGACGGGCCAGATCGCGCTGGTCGCCGCGCTCGTCGCCACCGGCGTGCCGGTGGTGCAGGTCGCGATCCGCAACCCGTACGACGTCGCGCGGCTGGAGGGGGTGGCCGCGGCACTGGCCACCTACGGCTGGACGGACGTGTCGATGCGGGCGGCGGCACGGGTGCTGGCCGGCAAGGTGCGGCCCACCGGGAAGCTGCCGGTGGCGGTACCCGCAGCGGACGACCCGTCACGGACCCTCTATCCGGTCGGCTGGGGCCTGCGGTACTGAGCCCGCGGCGCGCGGGGCGGCCCCTCCCGGAAAGGGGCCACGCCACTTATCCTGCCGAAAACGGGCAACTCGCCCGGGGGGACGGGTGGGGGGCCGCCATGCGCATGTTGTCCGGACAGCTCCTGGGAGCGGCGTGGCTGGTCGCGGTGGTGCTCGCCGCCTGCTCGCCGGGCCCGGGCGGCACGGGCAGCGGCGCCGCCGCTCCCGCGGTCCCGTCCGTCACCCATGACGCGGTCTTCCTGGACCGCGGCGACTGCGCGGCCCGCGACCGGGCCGGCGCCTACCGGGAGGTGGGCTGCTCGGACCCGGCCGCCCGCGCCCGCGTCGTCGGCCGGCTGTACGGGCTGCTGCCGGCCTCGCCGTCACCCGCTCCCCCGGCCGCCGCACGGGCCGGCGACCGCTGCCCGCCGACCACGGACTTCCTGCTCACCGTCACCGCCGCCCGCCCCCAGGGCTACGCCTGCATGCGCAACCTGGCGGCACCGCACCCCGGGGACCCGGGCGGGGGCGGTGGGCCCCGGACGATCGCGGGCGACTGCGTCTACACGTCCCGGAAGGGACAGGTGAAGGAGACGCCCTGCGACGGATCGGGGCCGCACGCCCCGCAGTTCCGGGTCGTGGAGCTGGCCCGCGGCCGCGGGTCCTGCCCCGCGGGGACGGCCCTGTACGTCGGGGTGGGCGCCGGGCCGGCGGGCGTGGGGTGCGCCCGCCGGCTCTGACACCCGATCAGAAGGGCAGCCGGCCGGCGGCCTCGGTGCTCCGGTCGAGCTTGGCGTCGTACGCCGCCAGGGGCCTGGCCGAACCGGGGTCGGCGCGTACGGCCGCGGGGGCGACCCCGGCCCACTCCAGCACCTCGGCGGTGGCCTTGGCTCGGTCCGCCGCGCCGAGCGCGCCGATGACCGCGCCGTGGTTGGCGCCGGGTGCCCACATCACATAGGAGTCGTGCGCGCCGCGCGAGAGCCGGAACGGCTCGGCACCCCACGGGTCGTTGGACCCGTACACGAACAGCATCCGCTCCGCGTGGTGGCGCACCCAGGAGTCGACGTCGTGCATCGCGCGGGGCTGGAAGCGCATCGGGATGGAACGCGGCACGTAGGAGCGCGGCTGGTAGATCCCGGGGTAGCGCAGCAGCCCCTTCAGGTGCGGGGTGGCGAACGTCGGGGCGCCGAGCTGGGTGCCGGCCTGGTAGTAGTACGGCGTGTAGTACTCCAGGCCCTGGTCGGTGTAGAAGTCGAAGCCGGAGACGGAGTCGACGAAGGAGTAGATCGCGTCCGTCGTGGCGCTCGCCGCGGGGACGTCCGCGCACTCCGCCTCCTGGTGGTACTGCCAGAAGGCCCACACCAGGTCGAGCACCACGTTCTCGTACGCCCGGTCGGCGCTGCCGACGGTGGTGAAGGTCAGCCCGTTGTCCGCGGCGTACTTCTGGTAGCGGGCGACGATCTCGCCCCGGCGGACGAGCGCCTCGCGCTGCACGGCGTTCAGCTTCGCCCGGCAGTCGGCGGTGCCGACGGTGCGGAAGAAGCGGGTGTAGGCGGAGTCCTCGTCGTTCACCACGTCGTTGGGGGCGACGTAGGCGACCGTGCCGGCCATGTCGTGCGGGTAGAAGCGGCGGTAGTACGTGGCCGTCATGCCGCCCTTGCTGGCGCCGGTGGCGAGCCAGTTCTCGGCGTAGATCCGGCCGAGGGCCCGGTAGATGCGGTGCTGGTCGCTGGCGGCCTGCCAGATGTCGAGCTTGGACCAGTCGGCGGGGGACGGCCGGGACGGCGTGAAGAAGCGGTACTCCATGGAGACCTGGTTGCCGTCGACGATCTGCGTCGGCTCACGGCGCGAGGGGGTCGTGGAGAGGCCGTAGCCGGAGGTGTAGAAGACGGTGGGCCGGTCGGTCCCCTTGTGCAGCACGGTGATCCGCTGCTTGAACGTCCCCTTGGACGGGTGCCGGTGGTCCACCGGCTGCGTGTAGTCCAGGACGAAGAAGCGGTATCCGGTGACCGGCTTCTCCTCGATCAGGCTCATCCCGGGTATCGCCAGGATGCGGTCCCTGATGTCCGGCTCGTCAGCGGTCGCGGTGGCGACTCCACCGCCGGCGATGCCTATGAGCAACACCAGCGCCAGCAGCCATCTGAGCGCGTTGCGCATGCCCCCTCCTTCGGGGTTCGACGGGCGTCGCCCGTGAACCTATGAGGAGGAAGTCGTCTGCCGCCAGGGGGCGTTGGGCAAAGAGCGGCGGCCCGGACCACCAGGTCCGGGCCGCGGGGCGGCGAGGGGCGGCGGTCTAGGCGACGGCCTCGCTGCTCTCGTCCTCGCCGACGAAGGTGCGCCACAGCGCGGCGTACCGGTCGTCGGCGGCGAGGAGTTGCTCGTGCGTGCCGTCCTCGACGACCCGGCCGTGGTCGAGGACGACGACCCGGTCGGCGCGGGCCGCGGTGGTCAGCCGGTGGGCGACGACCAGGGTGGTGCGGCGTACGGCGAGCCGGTCGGCGGCCTGGTTGACCAGTGCCTCGGTCGCCAGGTCCAGGGCGGCCGTCGCCTCGTCGAGCAGCAGCACGTCCGGGTCGACCAGCTCGGCGCGGGCCAGGGCGATCAACTGCCGCTGTCCGGCGGAGAGGTTGCGGCCGCGTTCGGAGACGGAGTGCAGGTAGCCGCCGTCCAGGGTGGCGATCATCTCGTGGGCGCCGACGGCGCGCGCAGCAGCCTCCACCTCGGCGTCGGTCGCGTCCATCCGCCCGTAGGCGATGGCGTCCCGGACCGTCCCCTCGAAGAGGTACGCCTCCTGCGGGACGACGCCGAGCCGCTGCCGGTAGCCGGTCAGGTCGAGCTCGCGGATGTCCTGGCCGTCGACGAGGACGGCGCCCGAGGTCGGGTCGTAGAACCGGGCGACCATCTTGACCAGGGTGGACTTGCCCGCGCCCGTCTCGCCGACGAAGGCCACCGTCTGGCCGGCGGGGATCCGCAGGTCGATCCCGGACAGCGCCTCGGCGCCCTCGTCGGTGTAGCGGAAGTGCACGTCGCGGAAGGCGATCTCGCCGCGCAGCCGGCCGACCCCGCGCGGGGACTCGGCGGGCGGGGTGGCGGTGGGCGTGCGCAACAGCTCACGGATGCGGCCCAGGGACACCGACGCCTGCTGGTAGCCGTCGAAGACCTGGGACAGCTGCTGGACGGGGGAGAAGAACAGGTCGATGTAGAGCAGGTACGCCACCAGTGCGCCGGCGGTGAGGGTGCCGGCGCCGACCCGGTGGGCACCGACGATCAGCACCAGGGCGGCGGCGACGCTGGACAGCAGCTGCACGAAGGGGAAGTAGACCGAGATCAGCCACTGGCCGCGCACGCGCGCCTGCCGGTAGGCGTCGCTGCGGCCGGCGAACCGTACGGCGCCGCCGCGCTCGCCGCGGAAGGCCTGCACGACGCGGAGCCCGGCGACGTGCTCCTGCAGGTCGGCGTTGACGACGCTGACCCGTTCCCGGGCCAGCTCGTAGGCCTTGACCGACTTGCGGCGGAAGACCCAGGTCGCGACGAAGAGCACCGGCAGGGTGGCGAAGACGATCAGTGCCAGCTGGACGTCGATCACCAGCAGCGCGCCCAGGATGCCGAGGAAGGTGAGCACACTGACCAGCGCGGTGACCAGACCGGTCTGCAGGAACGTCGAGAGCGCGTCGACGTCGGTCGTCATCCGCGTCATGATGCGGCCGCTCAGCTCGCGCTCGTAGTAGTCGAGGCCGAGCCGGTGCAGGTGGGAGAAGATCTTCACGCGGAGCATGTAGAGCACCCGCTCGCCGGTACGGCCGGTCAGGCGCGTGGAGCCCCACTGCGCGGCCCACTGCGCGGCGACGACGGCCAGGCCCAGCAGGGCCGCGACCCATACGGCGCCGAGCGCGGCCTGCCGCACACCGGAGTCGATGCCGTGCCGGATCAGGACGGGCAGCAGCAGCCCGGCCAGCGCGTCCACGGCGACGAAGACCAGGCTCAGCAGCAGGGGGCCGCGGAAGCCGCGCAGCAGACTGCGCAGGCCGAAGTCCTTCTCGACGGAGGCCGCCGCGTCCTCGTCGACGTCCGGGGTGTCCAGGGCCGGGGGCAGCGCGGCCACCTGCGCCAGCAGCTCGGGGGTCGCGGGCATCCCGGCCATGGCCGAGGCCATCCCGCCCGGCCCGCCGCGCACGGCGGCCGGGGAGGGCGCCGCCTGTGCCCGTCCCGGCTCCTCGTCGCGGTGCCGGCGGTCCCCCGGCCACAGGGCGGCGGTCACGCCGCCGTCCGCGGGCGCCGAGGCGGCGGGACGCGACGCGGGGACCGCGACCGCGCCCTCGCCGGGCCATTCGGTGAGGGGCACGACCTCGCCGGCGGGGTCGTGGGTGACGACGTCCGAGCCGAGCTCGTCGGGGTCGGTCAGCAGCCGCCGGTACAGCGGGCAGCGGGCTTCCAGCTCCGCGTGGGTGCCCACGTCGACCAGCCGGCCGGCCTCCAGCACGGCGATCCGGTCGGCGAGGGCGAGGGTGGAGCGGCGGTGGGCGATGAGCAGGGTCGTGCGGCCCGCCATCACCTCGCGCAGCGCGTCGTGGATCTCCGCCTCGACGCGGGCGTCGACGGCGGAGGTCGCGTCGTCGAGGACGAGCAGCCGCGGGTCGGTGAGGATGGCGCGGGCCAGGGCGACGCGCTGGCGCTGGCCGCCGGAGAGGGTCAGCCCCTGCTCGCCGACGACGGTGTCGTACCCCGCGGGCAGGGCGCTGATGAACCCGTCCGCCTGGGCGTGCCGGGTCGCGGTGAGGATCTGCTCGTCGGTGGCGTCGGGATGGCCGTAGGCGATGTTGGCGCGGACGGTGTCGGAGAACAGGAAGCTGTCCTCCGGCACGAGGCCTATGGCGTCGCGCAGGGAGTCGAAGGTGAGGTCGCGCACGTCGCGGCCGCCGACCCGGACGGCGCCGCCGGTCACGTCGTAGAAGCGCGGCAGCAGCAGCGAGACGGTCGACTTGCCGCTGCCGGAGGCGCCGACGACGGCGACGGTCTCGCCGGGTTCGACGGTGAGCGAGAAGTCGTCCAGCACCGGGCGGGTGCGGTCGTAACCGAAGCTGACGTGGTCGAACTCGACGGTCGCCGCGGCCTCGGGGGACAGCTGCCCGGCGCCCTCCTCCAGGCTCGGGCGGGTGTCGATGAGTTCGGTGACGCGCTCGACGCCGGCCCGGGCCTGCTGGCCGACGGTGAGCATCATCGTGAGCATGCGCACCGGGCCGGTCAGCTGGGCGAGGTAGGTCGAGAAGGCGACGAAGGTGCCCAGGGTGATCTGGCCCCGTACGGCCATCCAGCCGCCGAGCGCCAGCATGCCGACCTGCCCGAGCGAGGGCACCGCCTGCAGGGCGGGGCTGTAGCGGGCGTTGAGCCGGATGGTGCGCAGCCGTCCGGCGAACAGCCGCTCGCTGACGGAGCGCAGCTTGGACATCTCCTGCTGCTCCTGGCCGAAGCCCTTCACGACGCGGACGCCGGTCACCGAGCCGTCCACGATCCCGGCGACGGCGGCGGCCTGCCCCTGCGCGTACCAGGTGGCGGGGAAGAGCCGCTTGCGGCTGCGGTCGGCGAGGAACCACAGGGCGGGCGCGACGGCGAGGGCGATCACGGTGAGCAGCGGCGAGAGCACGAACATCACGACGAGCGACAGCACGAACAGCAGGACGTTGCCGATCATCATCGGCGCCATGAAGAGCAGGCCCTGGATGAGCTGCAGGTCACTGGTGGCCCGGCCGACGACCTGGCCGGTGTTGAGCTCGTCCTGGCGCGCCCCGTCGAGCCGGGTGAGCGAGTGGAACATGTCCGTGCGCAGGTCGTGCTGCACGTCGAGGGCGAGTCTGCCGCCGTAGAAGCGGCGCAGGAAGGTCATCAGGTACACCACGACGGCGGCGCCGACCAGCACGCCGGCCCACGGGGCGAGCGGCTTGTCGTGCTTGACGATCACGTCGTCGATGATCAGCTTGGGGACGAGCGGCACGAGCGCCATCACGGCCATGCCCGCGAGCGAGGAACCCAGCGCGAGGGAGACGTTGCCCCGGTAGCGCCAGCAGTACCCCATCAGCCGTCGCAGCCAGCCCTGGGCCGTCACGGCCTGCCCTGCCTTCGCTTCGTCGTCCTTCGCCGTCACCCGGTGTCCTCCCGTCCCGTCTTTCTCGCCGGAGGATCACAACGCGCTGGAGTGCGGATTTCATCCTCCCGCAACAAAACTACGACGAGGGTCCGACAGCGTTCCGCCCGAGGTCCTGGGCCGCCGGCGCGCGGAAACGTATCCCCCCATGCCCGGGCCGGGCTCAGGGCCGCCCGGTCACCCCAGGTGGGTGGGCGCGAACATCCGCAGGCGCGCGGGGAGCACGACCACGGACGGGCCGGGCGCCGCGAGGGCGTCCGCGAGGTCGTCCCGCAGCCGCTCGGGACGGGTCAGGACCGCCGGCACGCCGAAGGAGGCGGCGAGGGCGACGAAGTCGGGCCGGGCCAGCTCGGTGCCGGTGGCCTCGCCGAAGGCCTCCGTCATGTACTCGCGCAGGATGCCGTAGCCGCCGTCGTCGACGATCAGCCAGGTGACCGGCAGCCCGTACTGCCGGGCGGTGGCGAGCTCGGCGATCGAGTACATCGCCCCGCCGTCGCCGGAGACGGCCAGCACGGGGTGGGAACGGTCGGCGGCGGCCGCGCCGAGGGCGGCGGGGAAGCCGTAGCCGAGGCCGCCGGCGCCCTGGGCGGAGTGCATCGGGCCGGGCCAGGCGGACCAGGCCCAGTAGGCGAGGATCGTCATGTCCCAGAAGCTGGGGGCGTCCTCCGGGAGGGCGTCGCGTACGGCGGCGAGGACGCGCCGCTCCAGGCCGAGGTCCTGGCCGTCGATCCGCTCCCCTACCCGCGCCAGCAGGGCCGCCACCGCCTCGGGGGCCGCTGCGTCGCTGCGCTCGTCGACGGCCTCGGCGAGCCGGCCGAGGGCGAGCCGGGCGTCGGAGTGGATGCCCAGCGCCGCGTGGTTGGACTCCAGCTTGCCGAGGTCGGCCTCGACCTGGATCACCCGGCCGCGCGGGCGGAAGGTGTGGTAGTTCGAGGACAGCTCGCCCAGCCCGGAGCCGACCACCAGCAGGACGTCGGCCTCCTCCAGGAAGTCGGTGGTGTGGCGGTCCTCCAGCCAGCTCCGCAGCGACAGCGGGTGCTCCCAGGGGAAGGCCCCCTTGCCGCCGAAGGTGCAGGCCACCGGGGCGTCGAGCCGTTCGGCGAGGGCGCGCAGTTCGGCCTGGGCACCCGAGCGCACCACACCGCCGCCGGCCAGCACGACCGGCCGCTCGGCGCGGGAGAGCAGCGCGGCCGCCTCGGCGATCAGCTCGGCGCGCGGGTGCAGCGGGCGGGGCTCGGCCGGCAGCTCCCCGACGGGCGGCACGGTGACGGGGGCGAGCAGCACGTCCTGCGGGATCTCCACCCAGACCGGCCCGCACGGCGCAGTCAGGGCCGACTCCCAGGCGGCGGCCAGCGCCGAGGGGATCTGCGAGGCGGTGCGGACGGTGTGCACCGACTTGACGACGTCGCGGAACGACGCCTTCTGGTCGACGAGTTCGTGCAGGTAGCCGTGGCGGCCGCCGCCGAGACCGGCGACCGGCACCTGGCTGCCGACGGCGACGACCGGCACCGATGCGGCGGCCGACTCCTGGAGCGCGGCCAGCGTCATCAGCGCGCCGGGGCCGGTGGAGACCAGCAGCGGAGCGGCGCCGCCGGTGGCCCGGGCGTACGCGTCCGCGGCGAAGCCCGCGTTGTTCTCCACGCGCAGGCCCACGTACTCCAGCTTGGAGCGCCGCAGGGCGTCGAAGGCGCCGAGGGCGTGCTGCCCGGGCAGCCCGAAGACGGTCGTCGCGCCGAGCGCCGCCAGGGACTCGACGACCAGGTCGCCGCCGCTGCGCTCGGTCATGCGCGGCCCGCCGCGATCTGCCGGGTCATGATCGTGGTCAGCTCGTACGCGGTGTGGGAGGCCGCGACGCTGGTGATCTCGGCGTGGTCGTAGGCCGGGGCCACCTCGACGACGTCGGCGGAGACCAGGTTGCAGGAGGCCAGGCCGCGCAGAATCTCCAGCAGCTCGCGGGAGGTGATGCCGCCGGCCTCGGGGGTGCCGGTGCCGGGCGCGTGGGCCGGGTCGAGGACGTCGATGTCGATCGAGACGTACAGCGGGCGGTCGCCGATGCGCTCGCGCAGCTGCTGGGCGACCTCGTCCGCGCCGCGCCGGTAGACGTCGGCGGAGGTGACGATGCCGAAGCCCATCTTCTCGTCGTCGGTGAGGTCCTGCTTGCCGTACAGCGGGCCGCGGGTGCCGACGTGGGAGAGCGCGGAGGTGTCGAGGACGCCCTCCTCGACGGCCCGACGGAAGGGCGTGCCGTGCGTGAACTCGGCCCCGAAGTAGGTGTCCCAGGTGTCGAGGTGGGCGTCGAAGTGGAGCAGGGCGACCGGGCCGTGCTTGCGGGCCATGGCGCGCAGCAGGGGCAGCGAGATGGTGTGGTCGCCGCCGAGGGTCATCAGGCGGGCGCCGGTGTCGAGCAGGTCGTCGGCGGCGGCCTGGATCGTCTCGACCGCCTCGTTGATGTCGAACGGGTTGGCGGCGATGTCACCGGCGTCCGCGACCTGGGCGAGGGCGAAGGGCGAGGCGTCCTGCGCCGGGTTGTACGGGCGCAGCAGACGGGAGGCCTCGCGGATCGCGTTGCCGCCGAAGCGCGCGCCCGGACGGTAGGAGACGCCCGCGTCGAAGGGCACGCCGACCACGGCGACGTCGGTGCTGCCGACCTCGTCCAGGCGCGGGAGCCGCGCGAACGTGGCGGGACCGGCGTACCGCGGGGTGCGGGAGGAGTCGATGGGGCCGCGCGGTTCGGTGCTGCTCATGGGTAACTGCCTTCTTTCGTGCGCTTCGTTGCGCTCTGCTGGCTTTTGTGACTTTATCCGACCGGAACGGTCCCCTCGGCGGCCGGGACGGGGTCCCGTCCGGCCAGCCGCTCCCGCCAGGCCGCCAGGACGGCGGCGTCGGTCGGCTCGGTGGCGAGGCTCACCGCGACATAGGCGACGAGGGAGGCCAGCAGGCCGTAGTAGACGGGCTCGTTGGCGAGGATGCCCTTCCAGGCCATCAGGCCCACGACGGCCAGTCCGCCGACGGCCACCGAGGCGAGGGCGCCCTGCGCGGTGCCGCGCCGCCACAGCAGACCGCCGAGGATCGGCACCAGCAGCCCGCCGACGAGCAGGTTGTAGGCCACGGTCAGCGCCTCGACGACGTTGTTCAGCGCGATGGCGGTGACGATGACGACCACACCCATGAGCAGGATGAAGACGCGGTTGCCCGAGACCTCGTCGTGGGCGTCCTCCCGGCCGTCCCTCCCGCGGGCGACGGCGCCGCGCAGCCGCGACCAGATGTCGTTGTTGGCCACCGTGGCGCAGGCGATGAGCGCGCCGGAGGAGGTGGACATCACCGCGGAGAGCGCCGCGGCCAGCACCAGGCCGCGCACACCCACCGGCAGCGCGTCCTTGACGATGGTGGCGAAGGCGTCGTCGGCCGCCGCCAGGTTCGGGTACAGCACCTTCGCGGCGGTGCCGATGACGGCGCCGGCGATCGCGTACACCAGGCAGTAGACGCCGGCGACGGTGCCGCCGAGCTTGGCGACCCTGTCGCTGCGGGCGGTGAACACCCGCTGCCAGATGTCCTGGCCGATGAGCATGCCGAAGGTGTAGATCAGCACATAGGTGAAGATCGTCTGCCCGCCGATGCCCAGGGGCGCGAAGTACTCGGCCGGCAGCTGCGCCTTCATCTCCGCGAAGCCGCCCGCCTTGACCACCGCGATCGGCAGCAGCAGGACCAGCACGCCGAGGGTCTTGACCACGAACTGCACCATGTCGGTGAGCGTGATCGACCACATGCCGCCCAGCGTCGAGTACGCCACCACGACCGCGCCGCCCAGGACGATCGCCAGGGTGCGGTCCAGGCCGAACAGGACGTCGAAGATCGTCGCGTAGGCGATGGTCGAGGTCACCGCGAGCATCAGCGTGTAGGCCCACATGACGACGCCGGAGATGACCCCGGCCGAGCCCCCGTAGCGCAGGTCGAGCATCTCGGAGACGGTGTAGACCCTCAGGCGGGCGATGCGCGCCGAGAAGAAGACGCTCAGCGCCAGCAGACCGAGGCCGATCGTGAAGACCATCCACGCGCCGGACAGCCCGTAGCGGTAGCCGAGGCCGACGCCGCCGATGGTGGAGGCACCGCCGAGGACGATCGCCGCCATGGTGCCGGAGTACATCGACGGGCCCAGCCGGCGGCCGGCGACCAGGAAGTCGCTCTTGGACCTGGCGCGGCGCATGCCCCACCAGCCCACGGCGAGCATGCCGGCCAGGTAGGCGATGATCACGGCGTAGTCGACGGCCATGGGCCCTCCTCCATCGATGGCGCGGACAAAGCCGCGGACGGAACCACGGGCGGAGCCGCGGGTGGGACCGCGGGCTTCCTCTGCGGTGACGATAGGTGGCCGGGGAGAGGCGCTGAAGTGTACGTTTCCTCCATCCTGACCGGTCCGCATGGAGGAAACGCACATGACTCCCCCGCGTCAGGACCTGGCGCCGCCCACTCCGCCGATCCCGCTCGCCTCCCTGCTGGCCCTGCCCGACCTCGGCCTGCGCCAGGTCGCGGGACCGTCCGCGGCCGGGAGCGACGTCCGCGTCCTGTGGGTCCACACCAGCGAGATGGAAGACCCCTTCCCGTACCTCCTCGGCGGGGAACTGCTGCTCACCGCGGGGGTGCACTTCGCCTCGGCCGAGGGCGCCGAGGCGTACCTGGACCGCTACGTGGCCCGCACGGTCCAGGCGGGGGCGGCGGCGCTCGGCTTCGGCCTCGCCCCGGTGCACGACGCGACCCCGCCCGCGCTGCTCGCCGCCTGCGACCGCCACGGCCTGCCGCTCGTGGAAGTGCCCCCGCAGACGCCGTTCACCGCCGTCGCGCGGGCGGTCTGGCAGGCCATGGGCGAGGCCAGGGTCCGCGAGCTGCGGCACGTCACCGAGGCGCAGCAGGCCCTCGCCGCCGCCGCCGCGCGCCCGGATCCCGTCCCCTCGGTGCTGCGCAGGCTCGCCGGCCGTCTGGGCGCGTGGGCCGCGCTGATCGCCCCGGACGGCACGGAGGTGTTCGCGGCGGGCACCGCCCCCGACCCGCGGGCGCGTACGGCGGCGGTCCGGCTCGCCGGGGTGGTCCGCCCGGCGCCGGGCGCCCACGCACCGTCGTCGGCGACCGACACCCACGCCGGGACGCGCCTGTCGGCGTACGCCCTCGCCGGCGGCCCCCCGAGCGAGCGGCCGGCGCTCGTCCTGGCGACGGGCCGCCCCGACCCGGGCGACCACGCGGTCGCCAACGTGGCCGCCGTGCTGCTCTCCCTGCTCACCGGGCCGCACCTGGGCAGCGCGGAGGCAGGCCGGTCCGCGGCCCTGGTGCGGCTGCTGCTGGGCGCGACCCCCGAGGACGCGGCCCCGCTGCTGGGACCGGAGTCCCGGTGGACGGTCGTACACGCCCGCAGGCGCGCCGGCCCGGCCGGGCCGCTGCCGGCCGCCGCCCTCGGCGCGGCGCTGGGCACCGCCCTGGTCGAGCCGGGCGACGCGGTCGTACGCCTGCTGATGCCGGCCGGCCGCGAGGTGACCGCCCAGCCGGGGTGGACCCTGGGGGTGAGCGGCCCGGGGACGGTGGCCGCCCTCGTCACCGGCGACGGCCAGGCCGCGGAGGCGCTGCGCCGGGCGATCGCCACCCGTGTGCCGCTGGTGGTCCACCGCGGGGCCGGTCCCGGCATGACCGGGCTGGTCACCCCGGACGACGCCCGGGGCCGGGCGCGGGAGCTGCTGGCGCCGCTGGCGGGCTCGCCCGCCCTCGTGGAGACCCTGCGCACCTGGATCGGCCTGCACGGCAGCTGGGACCGCACGGCCGTGGCCCTGGAGGTGCACCGCAACACCGTGCGCCAGCGCGTCGGGCGGGCCGCGAGCCTGCTGGAGGCGGACCTGGACGACCCGGACGTACGCATGGAGCTGTGGTTCGCGCTGCGCTGGCTGTGAACCCGTGCGGCCCGCCGCGGCGGGCTTCCTGACGCCCCGGCAGGAGGTAACGGACCGGCGTCGATCGGCCGCCGCCCGCACGCACGTCCGACAGCAGGCGACAATGGGGGTCATGCTGCCCCATGTCACCGTGCCGTCCCGCAAGGCCCTCGCCGACCACCTCGTCCGCACGCGCATCGCGGGCGACGTCGCCACTCCCCGCGAGAACAACCGCTCGCACTACCGCAGACTCGCCGAGGGCGACCGCCACTACTGGTTCGGCCTGGAGTTCGGCGACCGCTGGACGGACGAGGAGGCGGTGCTGGCGGTCATGGCCGAACGCTGCGGCGTCGTGGCCGACCCCGGCCACGTCCGGGGGCAGGACACCATCGACCCCGAGCTGACGATCAGCGCCCTGGACCGCGCCGCCCGGATGCTCTGCAAGGCCGTGGAGGGCGGGCAGCGGGTGCTGTTCGCCACCGGCCACCCCGGAGGTCTGCTGGACGTCCACCGCACCGTGGCCGCGGCCGTACGGGCCGCCGGGGCGGAGGTCGTCGCGATCCCGGGCGGGCTGTCCACCGACGAGGGCGGCGTCTTCCAGTTCTGCGACGTGGCGATGCTGGAGCGCGGCGCGACGCTGTGGCACACGCACTCCCCGAACCCGATGGCCGCGGTCCTGGACGCGCTGGCCGCGCAGGGCCGGCCGATGCCCGACCTGGTCGTCGCCGACCACGGCTGGGCGGGGTGCGCCGGGCAGCGCGGCGTCGACGCGATCGGCTTCGCCGACTGCAACGACCCGGCGCTCTTCCTCGCGGAGGCGGAGGGCACCGTCTCGGTGACCGTGCCGCTCGACGACCACGTCACCGACCCGCGCCACTACGACCCGATGACCGCCTACCTGCTGGACGCCGCGGGCCTGACCGGCCCCGCGTGACAGACCGGCCACGCCCCACTGGGAGGCGTGGCCCGCTGTCTCCCGACGGGCCCCGGGCCGCCGTCCCCATGGCGGCCCGGGGCCCGATGCCGTCAGGCCGGGGCCCCTGCCCCGCCCTTGGTCCACGACATGGGAACCCCCGTTCCCCGTGGTTCCCCGTGGGCCGCCGTCGTTCCGCCGCCGGCCCCGGTTTCCCCCGTCGACCGTCCGGCACGGCCGCCCGGACATGCGGCCAGGCGGTGCGCTCGTTACGATCGCCGTCGATTCTGCCGGTCCCGCGCCGCCGGAGGATCAGCCCCGGGACGGACATCGCGGTCCACCCTCGGGTGGAGTGGAAGGCCGTCCGGAGAGAGGCGCTTGAGCGTGATACGGGTCGTGGTCGTCGACGACGAGACGCTGGTGAGGACCGCCCTGCGGCGGATCCTGGAGTCCGCGGGGGACATCAGGGTGGTCGCCGACTGCGACAGCCGCACGGCACTGGCCGCCGTCCGCGGGCACGCGCCCGACCTGGTGCTGCTGGACACGGTGATGCCCGATCCCGACGGCCTGACCGTGCTGCGCGCCGTACGGGCGCTGCCCGATCCGCCGGCCGTCGCGATGCTCACCGGATTCGACACCAGCGCCCACATCACGGCCGCCATGCGCGCGGGCGCGACCGGCTTCCTGCTCAAGGACACGGCGGTCGCCACGCTCATCGACGCCGTCCGCGTGCTCGCCTCCGGCGGGACGGTCTTCACGCCCACCGTCAGCCGCGCCGTGGTCGACGGGTACCTGGGCACGGCCGACGCCAGGGCGACGGATTCCGCCGGGGCGGCCCTGGAGCGGCTGACCGCGCGGGAGCGGGAGGTGCTGCTGCTGGTCGCCGGGGGCCTGTCGAACCTGGAGATCGCCGAGCGGCTGCACATCACCGTGGCGACGGTGAAGGACCACGTACGGGCGCTGCTGCGCAAGCTCGACGCCCCGAACCGGGTGTCGCTGGCGATCACCGCGCACCGGGCCGGGCTCTCGCCGGGGAGCGCCGCGTGAGGCTCCCCCGGGCCGCCGTCGACGGGTGCCTGGTCGCCGTCGCCGCGGCCGAGGCCTGGGCCACCCGCTCCCTGGGCGGTCCGCTCGCGCTGACGGCGGCTTATGCGGCGGCCGGCGCCCTCGCGCTGCGCCGCCGGCTGCCGCTGACGGTGCTGCTGGCCACCCTGCCCGCCCTGTCGCTGGGGTACGTGTGGCTGGCCCCCATGGCCGCGCTGTACACCATCGCCGCCGACGGCGGCGCCCTGACCGTGGCGCGCGCCCGGCGGCTGCTGCGGCGGGGGCCGCCGCTTCCGGGCCGTAGGCGGATTCCGCCGTCGATGGTGGTGACGTGCGGCGGCGCGGCAGCCGTCGCCTTTGTGTCGTTCTTCCCCTGGCCGTGGATCGGGGAGGTCGACTGGGCCCCCGCGGCGACCGTGCTCGCCGTGCTGCTGTCGGCGCTGCTGGCCGTGGCCCCGACCGCGCTGGGGCTGCTCGCCGCGTCACGCCGGGAGCTGGCGGCGCGGCTCGCCGAGCTGGCCGAGAGCCGCGAACGTGAGCGGCGGCTGGCCGCGGAGCGGGCGGTGGTCCGCGAACGCACCCGGCTCGCACGGGAGATGCACGACACCGTGGCCCACCACATCAGCCTGATCGCCGTGCAGTCGGGCGCGCTGGAGGTGACCGCCGAGGGCGAC
Source organism: Streptomyces sp. NPDC005722 (assembly GCF_040630935.1). Classification (NCBI taxonomy): domain Bacteria; kingdom Bacillati; phylum Actinomycetota; class Actinomycetes; order Kitasatosporales; family Streptomycetaceae; genus Streptomyces; species Streptomyces sp. NPDC005722. The sequence continues at coordinate 215,915 of NZ_JBEXYN010000007.1, read as the reverse complement.
GAGGCGCGGGCCGCGGCCGGCACCGTACGGCAGCTCAGCCGCGACGCACTGGACGAATTGCGGCACATGGTGGGGCTGCTGCGGATGCCGGTGGGTGGCGAGGACGCCGGTCCGGGGCTGGCCGAGCTGCCCACGCTGCTCGCCGCGGCCGGTCCCGAGGTCCGCGGCGACCTGCCCGCCCCCGGCCGGACCGGGTGCCCGCCGCCGGTGCAGCACGCCGCCTACCGCACGGTGCAGGAGGCGCTGACCAACGTGCGCAAGCACGCCCCGGGCGCACGGACCGAGGTGACGGTGCGCCTCGCCGCCGACGCGCTGCACGTCGCGGTGCGCAACGCCCCGTGCGGAGACGGCGCCCCGGGCCCGGCGCTGCCGTCGGGGGGCCACGGCCTGACCGGGCTGCGCGAGCGCGCCGCCCAGTTGGGCGGCACCCTTGACGCGGGTCCCGAACCCGACGGCGGCTTCCTGGTGCGGGCCACCCTGCCGCTGGACGCCCACCGGTGACCGCCCTGGCGGCCTGGGACGCGATGGCTCAGGTGGCTCAGTCCCGCGGGACGCGGACGACGCCCTCCTGGATGACGGAGACGGCCAGCCGTCCGTCCTGGGTGTAGATGCGCGCGGTGCCGAGCCCGCGGCCGCCGGAGGCGGAGGGGCTCTGCTGGTCGTAGAGCAGCCATTCGTCGGCGCGGAACGGCCGGTGGAACCACATGGCGTGGTCCAGGCTGGCGCCCACCACGTCGCCGACCGCCCAGCCGCCGCGCCCGTGGGCCAGCAGCACGGAGTCCAGCAGCGTCATGTCCGACACATAGGTGGCGAGGCAGACGTGGAGCAGCGGGTCGTCGGCGAGCTTGCCGTTGGTGCGGAACCACACCTGGGAGCGGGGTTCACGCGGCCCGGCGCCGGCGGCGAGGAACGGCGGGGCCTCGGCGTAGCGCAGGTCGACTGCGGCCCGGGCCTCCAGGAGGCGGTCCACGACCGAGGGGTCGGGGAAGCGGTCCCGGTGCGGGAGGAGAAGTTCCTCGCCGGTCGGCAGGGTCTCGGGGTCCGGCGCCGGCGGCATCGGTTCCTGGTGCTCCAGCCCGTCCTCGTACGTCTGGAAGGACGCGGACAGGTGGAAGATCGGCTGCCCGTGCTGCACCGCGACCACCCGGCGGGTGGTGAAGGAGCGGCCGTCACGGATGCGGTCGACCTGGTAGACGATGGGCGCGCCCGGGTCCCCCATGCGCAGGAAGTAGGCGTGCAGGGAGTGGGCGTCGCGTCCCTCCGGGACGGTGCGCCCCGCCGCGACCAGCGCCTGCGCGGCGACCTGGCCCCCGAAGACGCGGGGGACGACGGCGGGGCGGCTGGCGCCGCGGAAGATGTCCTGCTCGATCCGCTCGAGGTCGAGCAGATCGAGCAGGGACTGCAGTGCATGGTGTGCGTGGTGGGTCACGTGCGTCTCTCGGGGTCGGCGGACCGTCCGGTCACAGCCCCATCGACTTGGCGATGATCGACTTCATGACCTCGCTGGTCCCGCCGTAGATGCGGTGCACGCGGTTGTCCGCGTACAGACGGGCGATCGGGTACTCCAGCATGTAGCCGTAGCCGCCGTGCAGCTGGAGGCAGCGGTCGATGACCTTGGCCGCTGTCTCGGTGCAGAAGAGCTTGGCGCGCGCGGCGTCGGCGGCGGTGAAGTCGCCGTGCTCGTGGGCCTCCAGGGCGCGGTCGACGACGGCCTGCATGGCGTCGACGTCGGAGGCGCACTCGGCGAGCACGAACTTGGTGTTCTGGAACTCGGCGACGGTCTTGCCGAAGACCTTGCGGTCGCGCACGTACTGGGTGGCGAAGCGGACGGCGGCGTCGGCCTGGGCGTAGGAACCGACGGCGATCGCGAGCCGCTCGACCGGCAGGTTGTGGGCCAGGTAGGAGAAGGCCCTGCCCTCCTCGCCGAGCAGGTCCTCGACGGGGACCTCGACGTCGGTGAAGGACAGCTCCGCGGTGTCGGAGGTGCGCAGGCCGATCTTCTCGAGCTTGCGGCCGACGGCGTAGCCCTCGCTCGTGGTGTCGACCACGAGGATCGACAGCCCGCGGCGGCGGTCCTCGGGGGTGGCGGGCGAGGTGCGGCAGACGACCAGCACGCGGTCGGCGACCACGCCGCCGGTGATGAAGGTCTTGGCGCCGTTGAGGACGTAGTGGGTGCCGTCCTCGGAGAGCTTCGCGGTGGTGGTCATCCCCGCCAGGTCCGAGCCGGTGCCGGGCTCGGTCATCGCGATGGCGGTCATCATGTCGCCGCTGATGAAGTCCGGCAGCCAGCGCTTCTTCTGCTCCTCGCCGGCGAACTCGAGGAGGTACGGGAGCACCAGGCCGGTGTGCACGCCGCTGCTGCCGAAGCTGACGCCGGCACGGGCGCACTCCTCGGTCACCACGGCGCTGAACTTCCAGCCCGTGATGCCGGCGCCGCCGTACTCCTCGGGCACCTCGATGCCGAAGATGCCCAGCTCGCCCAGGCGCCGGTAGAAGTCGCGGGGCGGGTACCCCGCCTCCTCCCACTCGGGGTAGACGGGCACGACCTCGTTGGCGATGAAGTCCCGGATCGTCTCCCGGAAGGCCTCGTGGTCCTCGTTGAATACCGTGCGACGCACTTGGCGCCTCCTCTGCACACCGAGCGATAAGCAAGCGCTCAGTAAGTTACTTCCCGGTTGTGCGCGCTGTCCAGAGCGGCGAAGGCGCCCAGGGCCAGCCGGTGCAGCAGCAGGGCGGTCGCCGCGCGGCCGGGCAGCCCACCGTGGGGGCCGAGGTGCGGGGTGGAGTTCAGGAGGCCGAAGACGGCGTGCACGGCCGCCCGGACCTCGGACTCGGCCGCACCGGGGTGCACGTCGCGGACGACGGTGACCCACTGCTCGACGTACTGGCGCTGCAGCTGGCGCACGAGTTTGCGGTCGGAGTCGCGGAGCCGGTCCAGCTCGCGGTCGTGGAGGATGATCAGCGCCCGGTCGTCCAGCGCGAAGTCGATGTGCCCGCGGACCAGGGCGTCCAGCGCCGCGGCCGGGCCGTCGGCCTCGGCGACGCGCATGCGGCCCGCCGAGTGGAGCCGGCCGCTGATCCCGACGAGCAGTTCGGCGAGCATCGCGTCCTTGCCCGCGAAGTGCCGGTACAGCCCCGGGCCGCTGATGCCGACGGCCGCCCCTATCTCGTCCACGCCGACCCCGTGGAACCCGCGCTCGGCGAAGAGCCGCGCGGCCTCCCTCAGGATCTGGTCGCGCCTGCCGCTGGCCGCCTTGGCCGCCGTCCTCGTGGGCTCCACACCGCACCTTTCCGCGAGGCGTCCGGTCTGCGGATGCCCCCGCGATCTCATCGTCCTACCATTCTAGACAGCCGTGTTAACGACCGCTAACGTGGTGGGGAACACGTTAACGACCGCTAACTCCTCCGGGGGCCCGTGACATGGAAGCACCCGTCCTCGCCAGCGCCGCGGATCCGGCGGGCGAGGCCTACCGCGCCAACGAGAAGGCGCACGCCGAGCTGTCCGCACGGCTGCGCGAGAAGCTCGCCGCGGCCGCGCTCGGCGGCGGCGAGAAGGCCCGCGCCCGGCACACCGCCCGCGGCAAGCTGCTCCCCCGCGACCGGGTGGACGGGCTGCTCGACCCCGGATCGCCCTTCCTGGAGCTCGCCCCGCTGGCCGCCGACGGCATGTACGAGGGCCAGGCCCCGGCCGCCGGCGTCGTCGCCGGGATCGGCCGGGTCTCCGGCCGCGAGGTCGTGGTCGTCGCCAACGACGCCACCGTCAAGGGCGGCACCTACTACCCGATGACGGTCAAGAAGCACCTGCGCGCCCAGGAGATCGCCCTGGACAACCGGCTGCCGTGCGTCTACCTGGTGGACTCCGGCGGTGCCTTCCTGCCGAAGCAGGACGAGGTCTTCCCCGACCGCGACCACTTCGGGCGGATCTTCTTCAACCAGGCCACCCTGTCCGCGCGCGGCATCCCGCAGATCGCCGCCGTCCTCGGCTCCTGCACGGCCGGCGGCGCCTACGTCCCGGCGATGAGCGACGAGGCGGTGATCGTCCGCGGCCAGGGCACGATCTTCCTGGGCGGCCCGCCGCTGGTGAAGGCGGCCACCGGCGAGGTGGTCACGGCGGAGGAGCTCGGCGGCGGCGAGGTGCACTCGCGCACCTCCGGCGTCACCGACCACCTCGCCGAGGACGACGCCCACGCGCTGCGCATCGTGCGGAACATCGTGGCGACCCTGCCGGCCCGCGGCGAACTGCCGTGGACGGTGGCCCCCGTCGAGGAGCCCGCCGTCGACCCGGCCGGGCTCTACGGCGCGGTCCCGGTCGATCCGCGCACCCCCTACGACGTCCGCGAGGTCATCGCCCGGCTCGTCGACGGCAGCCGCTTCGCGGAGTTCAAGGCCGAGTACGGCACGACGCTGGTCACCGGCTTCGCCCGGATCCACGGCCACCCGGTGGGCATCGTCGCCAACAACGGCATCCTGTTCTCCGAATCGGCCCAGAAGGGCGCGCACTTCATCGAGCTGTGCGACCAGCGCGGCATCCCGTTGCTCTTCCTGCAGAACATCTCGGGCTTCATGGTGGGCCGCCAGTACGAGGCGGGCGGCATCGCCAAGCACGGCGCCAAGATGGTCACCGCGGTGGCCACGACCCGGGTGCCCAAGCTGACCGTGGTCATCGGTGGCTCCTACGGCGCGGGCAACTACTCGATGTGCGGCCGCGCCTATTCGCCGCGCTTCCTGTGGATGTGGCCCAACGCCAAGATCTCCGTCATGGGCGGCGAGCAGGCCGCCTCCGTGCTGGCCACCGTCAAGCGCGACCAGATCGAGGCGGCCGGCGGCGACTGGGCGGCGGAGGAAGAGGAGGGCTTCAAGTCCCCCATCCGCGCGCAGTACGAGGAGCAGGGCAACGCCTACTACGCGACGGCCCGGCTGTGGGACGACGGGGTCATCGACCCCCTGCAGACCCGCCAGGTGCTGGGGCTGGCCCTGACCGCCTGCGCCAACGCGCCGATTCCGCAACGCGATCCGCAGGCGCCGGGCTTCGGCGTCTTCCGGATGTAGGGGGAGCACCCAGATGTCAGCGATGTTCGACACCGTCCTGGTGGCCAACCGCGGCGAGATCGCCGTCCGCGTCATCCGCACCCTGCGGCGGCTCGGGATCCGTTCGGTCGCCGTCTTCAGCGACGCCGACGCCGGCGCCCGCCATGTGCGCGAGGCCGACACCGCCGTGCGCATCGGCCCCGCCGCCGCCACCGAGAGCTACCTGTCCATCGAGCGCCTGCTGGAGGCGGCCGCCCGCACCGGTGCCCAGGCCGTCCACCCGGGCTACGGCTTCCTCGCCGAGAACGCCGCCTTCGCCGGCGCCTGCGCGGAGGCCGGGCTCGCCTTCATCGGGCCGCCCGCCCGGGCGATCGAGCTCATGGGCGACAAGATCCGCGCCAAGGAGACCGTCCACGAGGCCGGCGTCCCGGTCGTGCCGGGCAGCAGCGGCAGCGGGCTCAGCGACGAGCAGCTGACGGCCGCCGCCCTGGAGATCGGCACCCCCGTGCTGCTGAAGCCCTCCGCGGGCGGCGGCGGCAAGGGCATGCGCCTGGTCCGGGACACCGCCCTGCTCGCGGAGGAGATCGCGGCCGCGCGGCGCGAGGCACGCGGCTCCTTCGGGGACGACACCCTGCTGGTGGAGCGGTGGATCGACCGTCCCCGGCACATCGAGATCCAGGTGCTGGCCGACGGCCACGGCAACGTGGTGCACCTCGGCGAGCGCGAGTGCTCCCTGCAGCGCCGCCACCAGAAGGTGATCGAGGAGGCCCCCTCGGTCCTGCTGGACGAGGCGACCCGGGCCGCCATGGGAGCCGCCGCCGTGCAGGCCGCGCTGTCCTGCGGCTACGTCGGCGCGGGCACGGTGGAGTTCATCGTCCCGGGCGCCGACCCGTCCGCCTACTGCTTCATGGAGATGAACACCCGCCTGCAGGTCGAGCACCCGGTCACCGAACTGGTCACCGGCCTGGACCTGGTGGAGTGGCAGCTGCGGATCGCCGCGGGCGAGCGGCTCTCCTTCGGCCAGGAGGAGGTCGCCCTGACCGGGCACGCCGTCGAGGCCCGGATCTGCGCCGAGGTGCCCTCGCGCAACTTCCTGCCGTCGGCGGGCACGGTGCTGGCGCTGTCCGAGCCCGCGGGCGAGGGCGTGCGCGTCGACTCGGGACTCGGCGCGGGCAGCGAGATCGGCACGTCCTACGACCCCATGCTCGCCAAGGTCATCGCCCACGGCCCCGACCGACCGACGGCGCTGCGCCGGCTGCGGGCCGCGCTCGCCGGGACGACCGTGCTGGGCCTGGAGACCAACACCGGCTTCCTGCGCCGCCTCCTGGCCCATCCCGACGTCGTCTCCGGGGAGATGGACACCGGCCTGATCGACCGGGAGCTTTCCGGCCTGGTGCCCTCCGAGGTGCCCGTCGAGGTGTACGCGGCGGCCGCGCTGCTGCGCCACGCGGCCCTGGAGCCCGCGGCGACCGCCGGCTGGCGGGACCCGTTCTCCGTGCCGAGCGGCTGGCGGCTCGGCGGGGAGCCCGCCTGGACGGACCACTGGCTGCGGGTGCCCGGGGCCGAGGCCGTACGCGTGCGCGTCCGCGGCGGTGCCGGGGAGGCGGAGGTGCGCGTCGAGGACGCCGCGCCGGTGCGTGCCCGGCTGCTCCGCGGCTCCGGGCAGCGGGTCACCGTCGAGTGGGACGGCGTCACGCACGTCTTCGAGCACGCCGGCGACTGGCTCGGCCGGGACGGCGACGGCTGGCACCTTCAGCCGTACGACCCGGTCGAGGCCGCCCTGCGCGGTGGCGCCGGCGCCGGCGGGGTGGACACCCTGGCCGCGCCCATGCCGGGCACGGTGACCGTGGTCAAGGTCGCCAAGGGCGACGAGGTCACCGCGGGCCAGAGCCTGCTCGTGGTGGAGGCGATGAAGATGGAGCACGTCATCACCGCCCCGCACGACGGCACCGTCACCGAGATCGACGTGACCCCGGGCAGCACCGTCGCCATGGACCAGGTGCTCGCCGTCGTCACCCCGCACCAGGAGGAGGCGGAATGACGGACGTCGAACGGACCCCAGGACTGCCCATGTCCGTGCCGCTGGCCGGGCTCCCGCCCCGCGTGCGCATCCACGAGGTCGGCGCACGCGACGGGCTGCAGAACGAGAAGGCCACGGTGCCCACCGAGGTCAAGGCCGAGTTCGTGCACCGCCTGGCCGGCGCCGGGCTCACCACCATCGAGGCGACCAGCTTCGTGCGCCCCGAGTGGGTGCCGCAGCTGGCCGACGCCGAGCAGCTGATGCCGCTGCTGGACGACCTGGGCGACGGGGTCCGGCTGCCCGTGCTGGTACCCAACCGGCGCGGCCTGGAGCGCGCCCTGGCCCTGGGGGTGCGCGAGATCGCCGTCTTCGGCAGCGCCACCGAGTCCTTCGCCAAGGCCAACCTCAACCGCAGCGTCGACGAGTCGCTGGAGATGTTCGCCCCGGTCGTCGCCACCGCCAAGGAGGCCGGGGCGAGGGTCCGCGGCTACCTGTCGATGTGCTTCGGCGACCCCTGGGAGGGCCCCGTGCCCGTCCCGCAGGTCGCCGCGGTGGCCCGCCGGCTCCTCGACCTGGGCTGCGACGAGCTCAGCCTCGGCGACACCATCGGCGTCGCCACCCCCGGTCACGTCGTGGCACTGCTGGACGCCCTGGGCGGCCTGGACGTGCCCGTCGAACGGCTCGCCGTCCACTTCCACGACACCTACGGCCAGGCACTGTCCAACACCCTGGCCGCGCTCCGGCACGGCGTGACCGTCGTCGACGCCTCCGCAGGCGGCCTCGGCGGTTGCCCCTACGCCAAGAGCGCCACCGGGAACCTCGCCACCGAGGACCTGGTCTGGATGCTCGACGGCCTCGGTGTCGAGACCGGGGTCGACCTCAGCCGCCTCACCGCCACCAGCGTGTGGATGGCGGAGCAATTGGGCCGACCGAGCCCGTCCCGTACCGTCCGCGCCCTCTCCCACCAGGAGTGACCACAGCCATGACGACCGCCCACCGGCTCCCCGCCGAGTACGAGGAACTCCGCCGCACGGTGGAGGAGTTCGCGCACGACGTCGTCGCGCCCAAGATCGGCGAGTTCTACGAGCACGACGAGTTCCCCTACGAGATCGTCCGTGAGATGGGCCGCATGGGCCTGTTCGGGCTGCCGTTCCCCGAGGAGTACGGCGGCATGGGCGGCGACTACTTCGCCCTGTGCATCGCCCTGGAGGAGCTCGCCCGGGTGGACTCCTCCGTGGCGATCACCCTGGAGGCGGGGGTCTCGCTGGGCGCCATGCCGGTCTTCCGCTTCGGCACCGAGGAGCAGAAGCGCACCTGGCTGCCCCAGCTGACCGCCGGCGAGCAGCTGGGCGCCTTCGGGCTGACCGAGCCGGAGTGCGGTTCGGACGCCGGTGGCACCCGCACCACGGCCCGGCTGGACGAGGCGACCGGCGAGTGGGTGATCAACGGCACCAAGAGCTTCATCACCAACTCGGGCACCGACATCACCGCCCTGGTCACCGTGACGGCGGTCACCGGCCGCAAGGAGGACGGCCGCCCGGAGATCTCCTCGATCATCGTGCCGTCGGGCACCCCGGGCTTCACGGTGTCGAAGAAGTACAGCAAGGTCGGCTGGAACGCCTCCGACACCCGGGAGCTGTCCTTCTCCGACTGCCGCGTGCCCGCCGCCAACCTGCTGGGCGAGCGGGGCCGGGGCTACGCCCAGTTCCTGCGCATCCTGGACGAGGGCCGGATCGCCATCGCCGCGCTGGCCACCGGTCTCGCGCAGGGCTGCGTGGACGAGTCGGTCCGCTACGCGAAGGAGCGCACGGCCTTCGGGCGTCCGATCGGCGGCAACCAGGCGATCTCCTTCAAGCTCGCCGACATGGAGACGCGCGCCCACACCGCCCGGCTGGCCTGGCGGGACGCGGCGTCCCGGCTGGTGGCCGGCGAGCCCTTCAAGAAGGAGGCGGCGATGGCCAAGCTCTACTCCTCGGAGATCGCGGTCACCAACGCCCGCGAGGCCACCCAGGTGCACGGCGGCTACGGCTTCATGAACGAGTACCCGGTCGCCCGCATGTGGCGGGACTCCAAGATCCTGGAGATCGGTGAGGGCACCAGTGAGGTCCAGCGCATGCTGATCGCGCGCGAGCTCGGCCTTCCGGCGTAGTTCCACCCCCTCCCTGCCCGATATCGGGCAGAAATATTGCGATCAGCCTCCTCCATCCCACAGTATCGACCGGTGCTCGAACACCGGACGACCCACGACGACCTCGTCGACCACCTGGTGCGGACCACGCCGCTGCAACGCGGTGAGGCCGCCCGGGTGGTCCTCGACGTCCTGGCGTACTTCGACGAGCCGGCCGAGGACTACGTGCGGCGCCGCCACCGCGAGCTGCAGGCCAGGGGTCTGCAGAACACGGAGATCTTCGAGCGGATCACGGCCGAGCTGCCGCACCGGGCGGTCACCCCGCCCGCGTACTCACTGCGGCAGCTGCGCCGCATCGTCTACGGCTGACAGGGAGACCGGGCCGCCTCGTGCGACCGGGAGGGACGGAAACATGTGTGGAATCGTCGGCTACATCGGGAAGCGTGACGTGGCCCCGCTGCTGCTGGAGGGCCTGCAGCGGCTGGAGTACCGCGGGTACGACTCCGCGGGCATCGTGATCTCCGGCCGGTCCGGCGGGCTCAAGGCCGTCAAGGCCAAGGGCCGGGTCCGCGAGCTGGAGGCCCGGGTCCCCAAGCGCTTCGCCGGCACCACCGGCATAGCCCACACCCGCTGGGCCACCCACGGCGCCCCCAGCGACGAGAACGCCCACCCGCACCTCGACACCGAGGGCAGGGTCGCCGTCGTCCACAACGGCATCGTCGACAACGCCGACGAACTGCGCGCCAAGCTGATCGCGGACGGCGTGGTCTTCGCCTCCGAGACCGACACCGAGGTCATCACCCACCTCGTCGCCCGCTCCCAGGCCGCCTCCCTGGAGGAGAAGGTCCGCGAGGCGCTGAAGGTCGTCGAGGGCACCTACGGCATCGCCGTGATGCACGCCGACTTCCCCGACCGGATCGTCGTGGCCCGCAACGGCTCGCCGGTCGTCCTCGGCATCGGCGAGAAGGAGATGTTCGTCGCCTCCGACGTCGCCGCGCTGATCTCCCACACCCGCCAGGTCGTCACCCTCGACGACGGCGAGATGGCCACCCTGAAGGCCGACGACTTCCGCACGTACACGACCTCGGGCACCCGCACCACCGCCACCCCGGAGACCGTGGAGTGGGAGGCCGCCTCCTACGACATGGGCGGTCACGACACGTACATGCACAAGGAGGTCTGCGAGCAGCCCGACGCGGTCGACCGTGTGCTGCGCGGCCGGATCGACGACAAGTTCTCCACCGTGCACCTGGGCGGCCTGAACCTCGACGCCCGCGAGGCCCGCGGCATCCGCCGTGTGAAGATCCTCGGCTGCGGCACCTCGTACCACGCCGGAATGATCGGCGCCTCGCTGATCGAGGGCCTGGCCCGCATCCCGGCCGACTCCGAGCCGGCCTCCGAGTTCCGCTACCGCAACCCGGTCGTGGACCCCGACACGCTCTACATCGCCGTCTCGCAGTCCGGTGAGACCTACGACGTGCTGGCGGCGGTCCAGGAGCTCAAGCGCAAGGGCGCCCGCGTCCTCGGCGTGGTGAACGTGGTGGGCTCCGCCATCGCCCGGGAGACCGACGGCGGCGTGTACGTGCACGCCGGCCCGGAGGTCTGCGTCGTCTCCACCAAGTGCTTCACCAACACCGTCGTCGCCTTCGCGCTGCTCGCCCTGCACCTCGGCCGCATCCGCGACCTGTCGGTGGCCGACGGCAAGCGGATCATCGAGGGCCTGCGCAGGCTGCCCGCGCAGATCCAGGAGATCCTCGCGCAGGAGGAGGACATCAAGAAGCTGGCGGCCGAGTACGCGGACGCCAGGTCGATGATGTTCATCGGCCGGGTGCGCGGCTACCCGGTGGCGCTGGAGGCCTCGCTGAAGCTGAAGGAGATCTCCTACATCCACGCCGAGGCGTACCCGGCCTCCGAGCTCAAGCACGGGCCGCTGGCCCTGATCGAGCCCGCGATGCCGACCGTGGCGATCGTCCCGGACGACTCGCTGCTGGAGAAGAACCGCGCCGCGATGGAGGAGATCAAGGCCCGCAGCGGACGGATCCTGGCGGTCGCGCACCAGGAGCAGGAGAAGGCCGACCACACCATCGTCGTCCCGAAGAACGAGGACGAGCTCGACGCGATCCTCATGGGCATCCCGCTCCAGCTGCTGGCCTACCACACGGCGCTGGCCCTGGGCCGGGACATCGACAAGCCGCGCAACCTGGCGAAGTCCGTGACGGTCGAGTAGCCGGCGGCCCCGGTCACGACGAGGCCCCCGCGCCGTTGCCCGGCGCGGGGGCCTCGTCCTCGTTCCCGAGGGTCAGGCCGCGTGCCCGCGGCGCGGCACGGACAGCCGCCAGCCGTCGGCGAGGGCGCGCCGGCCCCACGCGGCGTTGGTGAGCAGTGCGGTCCCGCCGTACCAGGCGACCGCGCCGGCCGCGAGGGCGACCCAGCCGGCCACCTTGCCGAGGCCGCCGTTGGAGGCGAGTGCGGCGACACCGGACAGGGCCGTGGCGACGGTCAGCAGCCCGAAGACCGCCTGCGCCACCCCGCCCATCTGCCAGGCGGCCATCGTCAGGCTGAGCGCCAGCAGCGCCCACAGGAGCATGAAGAGCCCGGCGGCCTCCTTGCTCGCACTCGCACCGGACCCCGCCGACCAGGTCACCCAGAAGGCGCCCAGTGAGGCGAAGGCGGTGCCGGTGAAGCCGTTGCCGCCGTAGAACTCCCACATGCCGGCGACGAATTGCGTCACGCCGCCGACGACGAGTGCGAGCCGGGCGGCGTCCGCCGTCGCGGTGTTGTCGAATACGCCGGTGCTGAGCAGCCCGTAGGCGATCAGCGTCAGGCCGAGTGTCAGATATCCCAGAGCCGTCGCGCCGGCTCCTGCGGTGCGTGCCGTGGAGACGTCGTTGTCCACCGCGGGCCCCCTTCGGGTACGAGGGAAGAAACTGCAGATGAGATACCCTTCACAAGGGCACAAGCAATCCCGCGGAGGCCTGATTCAGGGCCTCGTGCACCGAATCGTTATGGAATGACCACGACAGGCCGCTGCGCGCGGCGGGCGAGGCGCCCGGCGACCGACCCGAAGATCTTGCCGATGATCCCGTGCGTCCCACCCACCACGATGGCGTCGGCCTCGTACTCCCGGCCGACCTCCTCCAGTTCGTGGCAGATGTCGCCGCCGCGCTCGACCAGGATCCACGGCACCTCCGACAGGTGGTCGGCGCAGGCGAGTTCCAGGCCGAGCACCTCGGTGCGGTGGTCGGGGACGTCGACGAAGACGGGCGGCTCGCAGCCCGCCCACACGGTCGCCGGGAGCCGGTTGGCGACGTGCACGATGATCAGTGCGGAACCGGACCGGCGGGCCATGCCGATGGCGTACGCGAGGGCCCGTTCACTCGACACGGAGCCGTCGAAACCGACGACCACGCCGTGCCGGAACGCGGGATCACAGGAAGTGCGCGGCTCGCAGTCCGCCTCGGGCACCGCCGCCGATTCGGCGAGCGGCTTTCCTTCGGCGGGCTCGGGGAGCTCGTAACCGGCCATGATGCGGTTTCTCGGCAAGGTCGGCGCCGGGGGCGCCGAGTGGGCGGACAACAACAGTGCGGGGGCCGCGGGACCGGCCTGATTTCGACCGGTAAGGGGCTGCCCTTCCCGCTGACTCCAGAGTACGGCGACTGTGGGCCCCTGCACAGATGCGCAGTCGCCCTCACAGCGTCCCCCTACCCCGGAGTTTCCAGGAGAATGCCGGAGCGGGCGGCGGAGCGCAACGCCCGGTCGCCAATCGGACAAGTCACCCCGCGCGCGGCCCTCCCCCACTGTCCGCCTCCGGCCATATCCGGAATCGTCCTCCCGGCCCCACGAGGCGGAGGGGGCGCACTCGTTCCCCGGCCACACGGGGGGCGTACGACGGAGCGCTGACCAGGGGCGCGTACAGGACTTCCCATCATTTTCGGCCAACTTCCCATCCTGGTGCGGGACTTGGGATCATGTGCCACAACCCCCGCCACCACCAGGGCGGAAGCGGAATGAGGGGGCGCACGGGCGTTGTGCGCCGGTTCCCCTCCCGGAAGGCACACTTCACGAGGAGAACGCTTCGTGATCGAATGCTTCACGCCACGTGGTCATGTCGACATACCGGCAGGTGGTGAACTTGCCACTGCGGGTACAGCGGAACGAGTAGATTCGATCTTGAGCGACAACGGCGGGGGACCCGTGCAGGACCGAGAGGACCAGACGACCGAGGGGGGCTTGAGCTCCATGACACAGGAGTCCAGGACCGGCACCATGGCGGAGATCCAGTCGGCCGCCGGCACGTCCACCGCACCGTCCGCGTCGACGGGTACGGCGCACGTCCCGTACGTCCCGGGAGCGTCCGGCGCCCCGGTGAGCACCTCCGTTCCGTCCGGCCCGTCCGCCACCGCCCAACAGGGGCGCGGACCCCGCAAGTTGTCGGCACGGCGCCGTCAGGAGGTGGTCGCCGTCCTGCTGTTCAGCGGCGGGCCCATCTTCGAGAGCTCCATCCCGCTCTCCGTGTTCGGCATCGACCGCCAGGACGCGGGCGTTCCGCGTTACCGGCTGCTGGTCTGCGCCGGCGAGGACGGCCCCCTGCGCACCACCGGGGGGCTGGAGTTGTCCGCCCCGTACGGCCTGGAGGCACTGTCGCGGGCCGGCACGGTCGTCGTGCCCGCCTGGCGCTCGATCTCGCAGCCGCCGCCCGCCGAGGCGCTGGACGCGCTGCGCCGCGCCCACGAGGAGGGCGCCCGCATCATCGGGCTGTGCACCGGTGCCTTCGTGCTCGCCGCCGCGGGGCTGCTGGACGGCCGCCCGGCCACCACGCACTGGATGTACGCGCCGACCCTCGCCAAGCGCTACCCGTCCGTCCACGTCGACCCGCGCGAGCTGTTCGTCGACGACGGCGACGTCCTCACCAGCGCCGGAACCGCCGCCGGCATCGACCTGTGCCTGCACGTCGTGCGCAGCGACCACGGCGGCGAGGCCGCCAACGCGCTCGCCCGCCGGCTGGTCGTACCGCCGCGCCGCGGCGACTGGGGCGGCCAGCCCCGGCACCTCGACCGCTCTTTACCCGAGGAGATCGGCGGCGATCCGCTCGCCGAGGTCGTCGCCTGGGCCCTGGAGCACCTGCACGAGCAGTTCGACGTGGAGACCCTGGCCGCCCGCGCCTACATGAGCCGCCGCACCTTCGACCGCCGTTTCCGCACCCTGACCGGCAGCGCTCCCCTGCAGTGGCTGATCACCCAGCGCGTCCTGCAGGCCCAGCGGCTGCTGGAGACCTCCGACTACTCCGTGGACGAGGTCGCCGCACGCTGCGGTTTCCGCTCGCCCGTCGCGCTGCGCGGGCACTTCCGCCGCCAGCTCGGCTCCTCCCCCGCTTCGTACCGGGCCGCCTACCGCGCCCGGCGCCCGCAGGACGATCCGGACCCCGCCGCGCTCGGCGCCACCCGTGAACCGCGCGGGGCCGAGGCGGCCGGCGGCCCGGTCCCGGCCCCCCGCCGCAGCCCCGTGCCCACCGCGGACCGCGGCAACGGCGGGGTGCTGCAGATCCCGGGGCAGAACGGTCCCGGCACCGGCCCGGGCACGCCCAAGACCGAGGGCGAACCGCCCTACGCGGCGCGCATCCCGGAGCAGCCCGGCAGTCGCTTCGACCCGCGCGAGCCGCACGGCAGCCGGCGTCCGCGGGGCGACCGGGACGGCCGTGACGGGCGCAGTCGCAGCGCGACTATGCCTGCTCCGCGGGATCGCCCCGTAGGGTGAGACGTATGAACGACCGGATGGTGTGGATCGACTGCGAGATGACCGGGCTCTCCCTGGCCCAGGACGCTCTGATCGAGGTGGCGGCGCTCGTCACCGACTCGGAGCTCAACGTGCTCGGCGAGGGGGTGGACATCGTCATCCGTCCGCCGGCCGAGGCCCTGGAGAGCATGCCGGAGATCGTCCGCACGATGCACACCACCTCCGGGCTGCTCGACGAGCTCGACGGCGGGGTGACGCTGGAGGAGGCGGAGAAGCTCGTCCTGGACTACGTGCGCCAGTACGTGACCGAGCCCCGCAAGGCGCCGCTGTGCGGCAACTCGGTCTCCACCGACCGCGGCTTCCTCGCCCGCGACATGCCGGCCCTCGAGCAGCACCTGCACTACCGCATCGTCGACGTCTCCTCCGTCAAGGAGCTGGCCCGCCGCTGGTACCCGCGCGCCTACTTCGCGAGCCCCGAGAAGAACGGCAACCACCGCGCCCTCGCCGACATCCGGGAGTCCATCGCGGAGCTGCGCTACTACCGCGAGGCGGTCTTCGTGCCGCAGCCGGGACCCGACACGGAGACCGCGCGTTCGATCGCGGCGAAGTACGTCCTGCCTGCGGAAACGGTGGAGTGAGCGACCCACGGGAAACGTGGCAGCGAGCACCCCGCCGGACCCTGTACACTTTTTCTCGGCCGGTGCGGAGCAGTGAAAAGCGCCGGTCGTGGTGGGTGTAGCTCAGCTGGTAGAGCACCTGGTTGTGGTCCAGGATGTCGCGGGTTCGAGTCCCGTCACTCACCCTGTCGACTGAGGGCCGGTCCGTGGAAACGGACCGGCCCTCAGTCGTGTGCGGACCTGCTCGCGGGCCCGGCCCCCGGCGGTGGCCCGCCGGTCGTGGCGGCCGGGACCACGGGGCAGGGCCCACGCGGCCCCGGCCGGGCGGGTCAGCCGGCGACGGCCTCGGCGGCGGCGAGCGCGGGCTGCCAGGGGTACTCGGGCCCGGGCCCGGCGTCGCCGAGCAGCAGCGTGACCCCGGCGGCACGCAGGGTCTCCAGCGAACGCTCGTACTGCGGGTGCTGCATGAGCCCGGCGTTCACGGAGGGCATCGCCACCGTCGGGACGCGCTTGCCCAGGCCCTCGGCGAGGACCCCGGTCACGAAGGTCCCGGTGAGGCCCAGCGCCCATCCGTTGATCGTGTTGAAGGTGGCCGGGGCCACCAGGATCACGTCGGCCGGGGGCCAGACCTCGGGCAGGCCGGGCAGCGGGTACTCGTGGCGTACGGGGCGGCCGGTCAGCGCGGCCAGCCCGTCCAGGCTCGGCTCCAGCCAGCGGGCCGCCGTGGGCGTCAGCCCGAGGCACACGTCCCAGCCGCGCACCTGCGCGTCCTCGATGACCCGCGCGACGTCGAAGACGGGCGGGGCGGCACCGGCGAAGAGGTAGAGGGTCCGAGTCATGCGGCCCACCCAATCGCGGGAAGTGGATCTTACGCAACCGTATGCGGGACCGGACGCCCGGCGGCCCTCACGGGGCCCAGTGGTACTTGCCCCCGCCGAGCCAGCGCACGACCTGCGGGTCGTCGAAGTCGACGTGTTCCCGCCCGGCGTCGTGGGCGATGCGGACGACGTCGAGCAGGTCGTGGGCGATGCCGACGGGCTGCCCGTCGATCTGCACGATGCGGAAGGGCGGGTCACCGGCCTGGACGGGGGACACGACGATCAGGGTGCTCACCTGTCCAGCTTGCGGCACCCCGGCACGCGCCGCACCCGCCGCGCCGCGCGCCCGAAGTGGCCCCGCCGCGCGGCGGGCGAATGGCCCTCGGCAGGCCCGTCCCCGCGCTCGTAGCGTGGGGGGCATGAGCACCGACTCCTCCCGTACGGCCCTTGCCTCCCGTACCGCCCTCGCCTCCCGGCTGCGCGCCCTGCACGTGCCGGGCGACCCGCTGGTCCTGCCGAACGTCTGGGACTGCGCCTCCGCGCTCGCCGTGGCCGACGCGGGCTTCCCCGCGGTCGCCACCGGGAGCGCCGCCATGGCACGCGTCCTCGGGTACCAGGACCGGGAGGGCACCCCCGCGGAGGAGATGCTCGCCGCGGTGGCCCGCATCGCCCGGGCCGTCCCCGTGCCGGTGACCGCCGACATGGAACGGGGCTACGGGATGGCGCCCGCGGAGCTGGCGGAGCGGCTGTCCGCGACCGGCGCCGTGGGCTGCAACCTGGAGGACACCGACCACCGCACGGGCCTCCTGGCCGACGCCGGGGAGCAGGCGGAGTACATCGCCGCCCTGCGCGCGGCGGACCCCGAGCTGGTGATCAACGCCCGGACGGACTGCTTCCTGCGCCGCGACGCCGACCCCGCGCGGCGCCTGGCGGAGGCGGTGGAGCGGGCACGGGCGTACCTGGCGGCCGGCGCGGACTGCGTCTACCCGATCGGGGCGCTGGACGAGCCGGCCGTGGCGGCCGTCGTCGAGGCCGTGGACGGCCGCCCGGTCAACGTGCTGTCCCGGCCCGGCGGGCCGTCACGGGCCCGTCTGGCGGAGCTGGGGGTCGCCAGGATCAGCTTCGGTCATCAGCTCCACCAGCTGGTCCAGGGGTACTTCGCCGGGCTCCTGGCGGCGGTCGCACGCGGGGACAGCCCGTTCACACACGCCTGACGGGTCGTCAGCCGTCCGTGCGCGGCGGCGACTCGTCGTTGCCGCGCCGGATCGTGCGCAACGGGCCGCCGGGCCGCCACACCTGCAGGACGAGGTCGGGGTCCTCGACGTAGGTGCGTACGACCTCGGCGATCTCGGCGCGGAAGAGGTGGAAGGGCCCCTCGGGCACCGTCACCTCGCCGGTGAAGCGGGCGATCACCGCCGCGTCGGTGACCTCGACGGCGCGCCCGGAGATCCGCACGTCACCGCCGTCCATGGAGGTGTCCGGGCCGGGGTTGACGTGGAGCGCGAAGCGCGGGTCGCGCCGCAGGTCGAGGGCCTTGCGGGAGCGGGGCATCATGCCGAGCCACAGCTCGCCGAACCGGAACTCGGCCTCGATGCCGCTGAGCCGGGGAGCGCCGTCGGCGCGGAGGGTGCCGAGGACGTGGTGCTTGTAGCCGCCGAATCGGGTGCGCACGGCCTCGGCGAGGCCGGGCTGCGCCTCCTGGAAGTCTGTCCAGCTGGTCGTCATGCCGCCATGCTGCCCGGCATACCCGACATCCTCTGTCGGCATTGCCGGGGCGGGATCACTCCTCGCCCGGGAGGCGGCGGGCCGGGGCGTCGCCCTGTCCCTGACGGGCCGCCTGCCAGATCCCGCGCAGGCGGTCCAGCTCGGCCAGTTCGGCACGCGACCAGGTGCGCCGGCCCGCGACGTACCGCCGTATGGCCTCATTGGCGGCTTCGACGGATCGGCGGTCCAGAACAACGGTCGGTGGCATGCCTTGATTTTAGGAGAGGGGTGTGACAAAGAGCCCTGGTTGACGGCCTCGTGGGGCCATGTCACACCGTGAGCCTCCTCACGTGACGGGGCTCACTCCCCCCGGTCCGCGCCGGCTCCCTGGTCGCGCGCGTTCTGTGGCGCCACGGTCCGCCGGGACCCCAGGGAGCCGCGCCCACGCCCCTGACCGGCGCCTCTCCCGCCACAGGGCAGGCGGCACGAGGCCGGGCGGGCGGTTCCGGGTCCGCGCGCCCGCCCTCCGCAGCGCGCGACGGCGGTACGGCCGGGCAGCCGGGAAGGCCGCGCGGCGGTCAGGCCGCGCATCGGTCCCGCCGTGCGTGGTCGGGCCGCGTGGTCAGGCCGACTCGCGGCGCACGAGCTCCGTCGACAGCACCACCTGCCGGCGGGTGGCGGTGCTCGCCGCGATCTCCTCCAGCAGCACCCGCGCCATGGTGCGGCCCATCTCCTCGATCGGCTGCCGCACGCTGGTGAGCGGCGGGTCGGTGTGGCGGGCGATGGCCGAGTCGTCGAAGCCGATCAGCGCCACGTCGTCGGGCACGCGCCGCCCCTTCTCCCGCAGCACCTGCAGCGCTCCGCTGGCCATCACGTCGGATGCCGCGAAGACCGCGTCGACGTCCGGCCGGCGCCCCAGCAGCGCCCGCATCGCGGCACGCCCGCCCTCCTCGGTGAAGTCGCCGGCCGCGACCAGCGCGTGGTCGTGGGCCAGCCCGGCATCCTCCACCGCCTGGCGGTAGCCGTCGAGGCGGGAGCGGGCGACGTACATGTCCAGGGGCCCGGTGATGGTGGCCACCGCCTTGCGCCCGCGCCCCAGCAGGTGGGCGACGGCCGAACGGGCGCCGCCGACGTTGTCGGAGTCGACGTACGACACCGACTCCAGGTCGGAGCGGCGGCCGCTCAGCACCGTCGGCATCTCCAGCTGCTCCAGCAGGTCGGGCAGCGGGTCGTCCTCGTGCACCGAGACCAGCAGGACGCCGTCGACCCGGTGCGCGCCGAGGTACTGGGCGAAGCGCTGCCGTTCCTTGGGCGTCCGCAGCAGCGTGAGCAGCAGCTGCATGTCGGTGTCGGCGAGCTCGGCGCCGACGCCCCGGATGATGTCGGAGAAGTACGGCTCGGCGAAGAGCCTGGTCTCCGCCTCCGGGATGACCAGGGCGATCGCGTCCGTCCGGTTGCCCGCCAGGGCGCGCGCCGCGCGGTTGGGGACGTAGCCGAGCTCGGCGATGGCGGCCTCGACCGCGGTCTTGGCGCGGTCGCTCACCCGGGGCGATCCGTTGATCACCCGGGAGACCGTGCCGCGGCCCACTCCGGCACGCGCGGCGACCTCCTCAAGCGTCGGCCTGCCGCTGCGCCGTCCGCCGATCACCATTGCGGCCTCCCAATCACGAGGTGGTAACTGCGCCAACTTAGAGCGTCTGCTCCCTTGACACCTCATCGGGGAACGGAGACTCTTCAACACATCACGTATGGGAGCGCTCCCACACTATCGAACACGTACACTTCCCGCACGTACCCGGAGGACCCGAATGCGCACGACAAGGAAGTCGTCCCGGCCACGAGGCCGTACCGCGGCCGTCGCGATAACCGCGGTGGCAGCGCTGGGAGTGAGCCTGCTCGCCGGCTGCTCCAAGGACAGCGACGAGCCGGCCAAGGCCGGTGGCTCGGAGGGTGACGGCAAGGGCAAGATCACCCTCACGGTCGGCACCTTCGGTGTCTTCGGCTACAAGCAGGCCGGTCTGTACGAGGAGTACGAGAAGGCGCATCCGAACATCACGATCAAGGAGAACGTGATCGAGCGGAACGACGCCTACTACCCGCAGCTGCTGACCCACCTCGCCGCCGGCAGCGGCCTGAGCGACATCCAGGCCATCGAGGTCGGCAACATCAACGAGGTCGTCACCACCCAGGCGGCGAAGTTCGAGGACCTCTCCAAGGCCGAGGGCGTCGACAAGTCGAACTACCTCGACTGGAAGTGGGCGCAGGCCAGCACCTCCGACGGCAAGACCGTCGCGCTCGGCACCGACATCGGCCCGATGGCCATCTGCTACCGCACCGACCTGTTCAAGGCGGCCGGTCTGCCCACCGACCGCGAAGAGGTCGGCAAGCTGTGGGCCGGTGACTGGAGCAAGTACCTGGACGCGGGCAAGACCTACACCGAGCACGCGCCCAAGAACACCACGTTCCTGGACTCGTCCGCCGGTCTCTACCAGGCGATCAGCAACTCCGCCTCCGAGCGCTACTACGACAGCAGCGGCAAGGTCATCTACAAGACCAGCCCCTCCGTGAAGGAGGCCTGGAACCTGGCCATGGAGGCCACCACCGGCAAGATGACCGCCAAGCTGAAGCTGTTCGACAAGGCCTGGGACCAGGGCTTCGCCAACGGCCGCTTCGCCTCGCTCCCCTGCCCGTCGTGGATGCTCGGCTACATCCAGGAGAAGGCCGGCGACGCGGGCAAGGGCAAGTGGGACGTCGCCGCCGCGCCGAAGCCCGCCAACTGGGGCGGCTCCTTCGTGGGCGTGCCCTCGGCCGGCAAGAACAAGGCGGAGGCCGTCAAGCTGGCCGCGTGGCTGACCGCCCCCGCCCAGCAGGCGAAGGTCTTCGCCAAGCAGGCGAGCTTCCCGAGCGCCCCGGGCGCCTATGACCTGCCCGAGGTCAAGGACGCCAAGCACGAGTACTTCAACAACGCGCCGATCGGCCAGATCTTCGCCGACGCGGCCAAGAGCATCCCGACCCTGGTGATCGGCCCGAAGGACCAGCAGATCTACACGGCCATCACCGACGTCGGCATCCTGCAGGTCGAGCAGCAGGGCAAGACCCCTGCTCAGGGCTGGGCGGCTGCCGAGAAGGAAATCGACAACGCACTGGACCAGTGACCCGCATGGCTTCGGAGACCTCCGACATGACCGCAGTGACCGCGCCCCCCTCCGAGGGGGGCGCGGCCCCGCGCGGCGGCTCCGGCCGTCCGCGCGACGCACGTGACGAGCGACGCGGCCGCTGGCGCAGCCGCCGCTACCGGTGGGACGTCAAGGCGATGCCGTACGCCTTCGTCTCGCCCTTCTTCCTGTTCTTCGCCGCCTTCGGCCTCTTCCCGCTGATCTACACGGGCTGGTCCTCCTTCTACCGGGTGGAGCTGACCAACCTCGACGCGCGCGAGTTCGTCGGCTTCCACAACTACACCCGTCTGCTGGAGGACGAGTTCTTCTGGAACGCCCTGAAGAACACGTTCACCATCGGTGTGATCTCGACCGTCCCGCAGCTGCTGATCGCGCTGGGCCTGGCCCACCTGCTCAACTACAAGCTGCGCGGCTCGACCTTCTTCCGCGTCGCGATGCTCACCCCGTACGCCACCTCGGTCGCCGCCGCGACGCTGGTCTTCACGCTGATGTTCGGCACCGACTACGGCATGATCAACTGGGGCCTCGAGCACCTCGGGTTCAGCAACCACATCGACTGGCGGGCGGGCACCTGGTCCTCGCAGATCGCGGTCTCGTCGATCGTGATCTGGCGGTGGACCGGTTACAACACCTTGATCTACCTGGCCGCGATGCAGGCCGTACCGCACGACCTGTACGAGTCCGCGGCGCTGGACGGCGCCTCGCGCTGGCAGCAGTTCCGCCACGTGACGATCCCGATGCTGCGGCCGACGATCCTCTTCACGATCGTGGTCTCGACGATCGGTGCCACCCAGCTCTTCGGCGAACCGTTCCTCTTCGGCGGCCCCGGCGGCGAGAAGGGCGGCTCCTCCCACCAGTTCCAGACGCTGGGCCTGTACCTGTACGAGCAGGGCTGGACGAACTACCACCTCGGGCGGGCCTCGGCCATCGCCTGGGCGATGTTCCTGCTCCTGCTGCTGATCGCCGCCGTCAACGGGCTGGTCGCCCGCTGGCTGCGCAAGAACCACGAGGGGTGACGACGATGGCCACCATCTCGACCAACCCGGCGGATCAGGCGGCCGGCGCGGCGGACGCGCCCCGCAAGGCCAAGCGCCGCACCCCCGGGGCGCCCAAGGCCGGACGGCAGCTGCACGCGGGCCCGTTCACCTACATCGTGCTGATCGTCTTCACCGCGATATCGCTCTTCCCCCTGGTGTGGACCGCGATCGCCGCCTCCCGGACGAACTCGCGGCTGGCGCAGACCCCGCCGCCGTTCTGGTTCGGCTCGAACCTCTTCAGCAACCTGCAGACCGCGTGGACCGAGGCCAACCTCAGCACGGCGCTGCTGAACACGACCATCGTCGCGGGCAGCATCACCATCGGCACGGTGCTGTTCTCCACGATCGCCGGCTTCGCCTTCGCCAAGCTGCAGTTCAGGATGAAGAACTTCCTGCTGATGCTGACCATCGGCACCATGATGGTGCCGCCGCAGCTGAGCGTGGTGCCGCTGTTCCTGTGGATCGCGGACCTCGACTGGACGAACCACCTCCAGGCGGTCGTCCTGCCGACCTTCGTCAGCGCCTTCGGTGTCTTCTTCATGCGGCAGTACCTCTCCCAGGCGCTGCCCACCGAGATCATCGAGGCCGCCCGCGTCGACGGCGCCAGCAGCCTGCGGATCGTCTGGCACGTGGTCTTCCCGGCCGCCCGGCCCGCGATGGCGGTCCTGGGCATGCTGACCTTCGTCGCGGCCTGGAACGACTTCTTCTGGCCGATCATCGCGCTGACCCAGGAGAACCCGACCGTGCAGGTCGCGCTCACCAGCCTCGGCCGCGGCTACATCCCCGACGAGTCCGTCATCATGGCCGGCGCGCTGCTCGGCACGCTCCCGCTGCTGCTGGTCTTCGTGATCTTCGGCAAGCAGATCGTCGGCGGCATCATGCAGGGCGCGGTCAAGGGCTGAGCCCTCCCCCGGCCGCGGCCGCGCCCCTCCCCCTCACTCCTCTTGTTCACTCGTTCCGATGGGAGCGCTCCCGTATGACAGCGTCCGACATCCGTCCCGCAGCGAGCGGCACCGCCGCAGCCGGCGGCCACCAGTTCCCGCCCGGCTTCCTGTGGGGTGCGGCCACCGCCGCGTACCAGATCGAGGGCGGCGCTGCCGAGGACGGGCGCACCCCGTCGATCTGGGACACCTTCAGCCACACCCCCGGCAAGGTCTTCGAGGGCCACACCGGCGACGTCGCCGCCGACCACTACCACCGGTTCCGCGACGACGTGCGCCTCATGGCCGACCTCGGCCTGAGCGCCTACCGGTTCTCCGTCTCCTGGTCCCGCGTCCAGCCCACCGGCCGCGGGCCGGCGGTGGAACGCGGCCTCGACTTCTACCGCGCGCTCACCGACGAGCTGCTGGAGCACGGCATCCAGCCCGCCGTCACCCTCTACCACTGGGACCTGCCGCAGGAGCTCGAGGACGCCGGCGGCTGGCCCGCCCGCGACACCGCGGAGCGCTTCGGCGAGTACGCGCGGATCGTCGCCGAGGCGCTCGGCGACCGCGTCCAGCTGTGGACCACCCTCAACGAGCCCTGGTGCAGCGCCTTCCTCGGCTACGGCTCCGGCGTCCACGCCCCGGGCCGCACCGACCCGGTCGCCGCCCTGCGCGCCGCCCACCACCTCAACCTCGGCCACGGCCGCGCCGCCGAGGCGCTGCGCTCGGTCCTCCCGGCCCGCGCCCAGCTCGGCATCACCCTCAACCTGCACCAGGTCCGCGCGCTCACCGGCTCCG
Organism: Streptomyces sp. NPDC005722; assembly: GCF_040630935.1. Taxonomy (NCBI): domain Bacteria; kingdom Bacillati; phylum Actinomycetota; class Actinomycetes; order Kitasatosporales; family Streptomycetaceae; genus Streptomyces; species Streptomyces sp. NPDC005722. The sequence continues at coordinate 191,933 of NZ_JBEXYN010000007.1, read as the reverse complement.
CCGGCGACGTGGACGCCGCCCGCCGCATCGACGCCGTCGGCAACCGGGTCTTCACCGGCCCGCTGCTCAAGGGCGCGTACCCGCGGGACCTGCTGGAGGACACCCGCGGCCTGACCGACTGGTCCTTCGTCCAGGACGGCGACCTCGCCGCGATCAAACGCCACCCGCTGGACGTGCTCGGCATCAACTACTACACGCCCACCCTGGTGTCGGACGGCGCCTCCGTCGACGGCCCGCGCAGCGACGGCCACGGCTCCAGCGCGTTCTCGCCCTGGCCGGGCGCGGACGACGTCGCCTTCCACCAGCCCCCGGGCGAGCGGACGGCGATGGGCTGGTCCGTCGACCCGACGGGCCTGTACGACCTGCTGATGCGGATGAACCGCGAGTTCCCCGACCTCCCGATGCTCATCACCGAGAACGGCGCGGCCTACGAGGACTCCGTCGGCCCCGACGGCGCGGTGCACGACCCCGAGCGGGTGGAGTACCTGCGCGTCCACCTCGAGGCGGTCCACCGCGCCATGCGCGACGGCGCCGACGTCCGGGGCTACTTCCTGTGGTCCCTGATGGACAACTTCGAGTGGGCGTACGGGTACAGCAAGCGCTTCGGCGCGGTCTGGGTCGACTACGAGACGCAGGAGCGCATCCCGAAGTCCAGCGCCCACTGGTACGCGGGCGTCGCCCGCAACGGCGCGCTCCCCGACGCGGGCCCCGACGCGGCGGAGGCCGACGCCTCGTCGTGACGCGGCGACGGGACGCGGCGCGCTACTTGGAGGGGAGCGCCGCGTCCCGTCCCACGGCGCGGAGGAACTCCGTCCAGGCCGCGGGGGTGAAGGACAGGGAGGGCCCGTCCGGGTCCTTGCTGTCGCGCACGTGCACGCGGTGGGGGGTGGTGGCGACCTCGACGCAGTTGCCTCCCTGGTCGTCGCTGTAGCTGGACGTGAACCACACCAGCCGGGTCCTCATATGGCCTCCGCCAGCTCGCCGATGAACCGCGCCGACTCCTCGACGCCGAGGGCCTGCATGCGGATGATTCCATGACGTTGCGACAACCGGCTGACCTTCGTCGGGTCGGTGTAGAGAGCGCTCGTCTCCTGCGCCTCCACGTAGGCGAGGTGTTCGTGCTCCTCCGTCTCCAGGAGCACCAACGACCCACTGAGCGCCGGATACGCGACACGGTCGGCAGGCAGCACCTGGATGGAGACGTTGCGCAGTGAGCCTGCGGTCAGCAGACCCTGCAACTGCCGCTTCATCACCTCCGGGCCACCGACGCTCGTCCTCAGGGCCGCCTCGTAGAGCACGAAGCCGAACAGCGCCGCGGGCTTCCGCCGCAGCTTCTCCTGCCGCTCCAGCCGCGCCGCGACCCGTTCCTCGATCGTCTCGTCGTCGAGCGGCGGACAGCTGTTGCCCATCAGCGCACGGGCATACGCCTCGGTCTGCAACAGCCCGGGCACGAGCAGGGGCTCGTACCCGTACAGCGCGATCGCCTCGGATTCGGCCTGCATGAACTCGCGCGTGCGCTCGGGGAACCGCTCCGGTTTCAGGAACTCCTGCGCCGCGGTGAGCTTCCCGTGGGCCCCGCAGAGCTGGTCCGCGACCTGGAGCAGTCGAGTGGTGGGCCGGCGGCGGCCCTGCTCCATGGACTTCACCGTCTCGTAGCCGTACGCCGCCTCGCGGGCCAACTGCTCGCGTGTGACGCCCGCTTGCTCACGCCAGAGTTTGACCTGGTTGCCGCAGTACCGCCACGCCATCGGCGGCTGGGTCACCTCGCCGGCCATCCACACCCACCCCCGTACTCTCCGTGGTCACCAGACTACGGAAGGGCAGTGTCAGCCGCGCCCGAAGCTGTGGAAGCGGCCGATGGCCGTGAAGCCGCGGCGGCCGTACCAGTGCCGGGGCCAGTCGTCCTCGTCGGCGACGAGGAAGCGGGTGGGGCACCCGGCGTCGACGGCCTGGCGCAAGGCCGTGGACAGGACGGCGTCGGCGTAGCCGCGGCCGAGGTGGGTCTCGGAGGTGATGAGGTCCTCGACCTGGGCGGTGCCGGACGCGGGGTCGATGTAGAGATCCGCCCAGGAGGCGACATCGCCCTCGGGCGTCCGCGCGCCGATGAAGCGGACGACGTCCGCGCCGTGCCGACGAACCTCACGGCGGTCGACGAGCTGGCGGACGGCCTCGTCGTCGGCCTCCGGGAGGAAGCCGCGCCAGCGCCGGGCGAGGGGTTCGCGGAGGGCGTCGAGGTCCACCTCCTCCGCGGGACCGCCGTCCGGCACCGGGCCGGTGTGCAGCATGACGAGCTCGGCGGAGTGGTGGTAGCCGGCACGGATCAGGGGCCCGGCGCAGGCGGTGCCCGCCGCGTCGTCCAGGACGGTGATCGCTCGGTGCTTGAGGTGGCCCAGCGCCTCGTCGGCGAGGGCCGGCAGCGCCTCGGGGTCCACGGCCCCGTCCACGACCACCTGGTTGTTGCCGTGCGAGTACGCGTAGGCGTCGTCGAGAACGGCGAAGGCGCCGGGTAGTTCGACGGTGCGCGCGGCCTGGCGGCGGGCGAAGGCGGCGACGAAGGCGCGGATCCCCCGCAGTTCCGGTCCGGTCATGGGGGCAGCCTAGGCGGGGGCGCCAGGGTCACGGGCCATGGCGGTGCAACTGCTGAGAGCCGACGGCTGGGAGGTGGACCGGTCGTCGGCCGGTTTGGGGGCCGACTCCTCCCTTCGGCGCGAAGAGGGCCCCGACGACTGGTGGCGCGAGCCGGTGCGCGACGGCGGCGTGCTCAGGTGCCCGTCCGATACACAGCCCGTCATTCCCACGACAGTTGAGGAACTGATACCTCTTACGTAGCGTCAATTTCTCTGCTGCTGCAGTCAAGAAGAGACACGGGGGTGTCCGCGGTGGGTGTCGTACTGCCCGACGAACTGGCGTACGTGCTCGACCTGATAGGCATCGCGTGGCCGAACGTCGACGAGGACGACTACCGCGAGATGGCCACGTCGCTGCGGGACTTCGCGGACGACATGGACGGCGGCGCCATGGACGCCCACACCGCCGTGCAGGAGCTGCTGGGCGCGAACGCCGGCGCCGCGATGGACGCCTTCGAGGCGCACTGGGGCAAGGTCAAGGGCACACATCTGGCCAATCTCGCCGAGGCCGCGCGGATGGGGGCGACGGCGCTCGACGGGGTGGCGATCGCGATCGAAGTCGCCAAGGTCGCGGCGATCGTCCAACTCGGCATCCTGGCAGCCGAGATCGTCGCGACCATCGCCTCCGCCCCCTTCACGCTCGGGCTGTCGAGCTTCGCCGGGGCCGCCGCGACACAGGCGACCCGGATGATCGTGAAGAAGATCTTCCGCGAGGTCATCAACCAGGTCGTGGACCAGCTGATGTCCATCGCCACCGCCCCGATCTACGCCGCCCTGGAGTCGATGGCCGCCGACCTGATCATCCAGGTCGGTTCCAACGCCCTCGGCCTGCAGAAGGGCGTCGACCTCGGCCGGACCGCCGACGCCGGCAAGGAGGGCTTCGGCGAGGGCGTCGACGGCGCCAAGAAGCAGGCCGACAGCTTCACCCTCGCCAGCGCCGGAGGCAGCGGTGGTGGCGGGGGCGGCGGTGGCGGGGGCGGCGGCGGCACTCACTTCCAGAGCGACGGGGAAAGCTTCGACCGGATCGACACCCAGCTCGACGGCATCACCGGCTCCCTGCACGGCAAGTCGAAGGGTCACATAGGCCGGGCCCGCGACGCCAAGAACCGCACCGGCGGCCGCGGCGAGATCGCCGGGCACATCATGCCGATCGCCACGAAGATCGTGGACGGCATCGGCGAGGCGGCCGAGAAGGCCGTGGGCCATGTGCGCAACGACATGCGCAAGGGCCTGAAGCAGATGCACCAGAACCACCGCGACAACGACGACAGCATCGCGACCGAGCTGCAGCAACTGCAGAAGACGGGCAGGGGCAAGCCGGTCTACGTGCTGGAGTCGGACGGACAGATACGACGCCTGGACGACCAGGGCAAACTCGTCGACCTCACGGACGACGACAAGAAGTCCGGCATCACCCGGCTCCTCCAGGACCGCGACGGGAACCCCACGGACCGGACGAGCATCCCGCAGCCCGGCAAGCGGACCGTGGGCCAGCTGCCCGGCGGCAAGCCCGCCAAGAAGAAGGAGTCCACCGAGGTCCCGCTGTCGTCCACTCCCCTCGCGGACGCCACCCGCAGGGCACGCCACGCGAAGGGCCACTACGGGACGTACGACAAGCCGGGCACGAAGGACGAGACCTTCACCAGCAACAACTTCGCCGCCGCCCACTACCGCGACGAGGCGAACGACCACGAGTTCGTGCTGGTCGCCTACAGCGATCGCCCCTACCACTCGGAGAAACGCCTGGCGACACCGTTCATGGACAGGGGGATGGACGGAAACGTCACGCACATGTACACGGAGCGGGAGCCGTGTTACGACAAGTCGCCCACCTGCGCCTACTGGCTTGAGGGGTACATGCCGCACGTCGGGGTCAGCCACAGCGTGGAGTACGGGGACGCCGCGTCCCAGGTGAAGGGCAACGCGATCATGAAGGACTACCTCGACGACCTCCGGGCGGGCCGCCGGTAGGATCGGCAGCCCGTGACCGACCGCCCGCACCCATGACGCGCAGGAGAGGGGATCATGCCACCGACGGTGACACGCGCCCTGCTGGAGTCCGTCTTCGCTCCCGGTGAACTGGTCACCCTGGACGACCCGGCGATGTCCCTGATCACCCACGAGCCCTCGCGCGCGTTCCTGCGGAACATCGGCCTGCCCCTCCAGGAGAGCGGCCTGTTCGTGCTGGACCCGGACTTCCCGACGCACATGACGACCATCCACGACTGGCACCTGGGCGACGACGCCCCTCCGGGCGCGGCGGGCTTCCTGTACGTGGCCCAGCTGCACTACGACCACGTGGTCCTGGACGGGGCGTCCGGGAGGGTCTGGGCACTGCCCGAGGCGGAGCCGGAGGTGTTCCCCCTCCACGAGGACCTGCATTCGCTCGCGTACTTCCTCTGCGCCGCCGAACGCGAACGCCCCGCCTACGACCCGCAGTTCCCGGACGCCGCCGTGCGGGCGGCGCGTTGGGACCCGCGGGGGGCGGCGGACCGGCTCCTCGCAGAACTGCGTCCGCTGGAGCCCATGGCGTTCGGACACGAGAACAGCCCGTGGTCCCTGTTCCTCCAGGACGCCTCGAAGGGTTTCGACGGCGTGGCCGGCTAGGGCGGCGCCGGAGGACCAGGAGAAGGAGACGACAGGCAATGGACGGCCGCCCAGAGGTGACGGCAAGCGTGGTGGCCCGGTTCGGCGACGGCGGGGTGCGGCGGTTCGCGGGGGCGCCCGAGGTGGTGGTGCCCCTGCAGGTGGGACCGTACTTCGCCACGTCGCCCGAGGAACCGGAGACCCTGGCCGACTTCGCCGACGCGCTGGAGGCGGAGGTGCCCGAGCGGGCCCGGGAGTACCTGCGCCTGGGCACCGACCGGGGGTACGAGATCTGCCTCGCCCCGGACGGCGCCGTGCGCGGGGTCCTCGTCGGCTACGACGAGCCCGAGCGGCATGTGAACGGCACTCTGGAGGCGTTCGCGCGGAGCCTGGTGGCGCTGGACGAGGCCCTCACGGCGATCGCGGCCACCGACCGGCCCGAGACGGCGTCGCAGGCGTTCGCGGCACTGGAGACGCGGCTGCGGGAACTGGACGGGACGGCGTTCGCGGACCGCGAGGACTGGTGGCCGCAGGTACTGGACGACATCCGGGACACCGCGAGCGCGGAGTGGTTCGCGGCGTTCGAGGTCGTCGACGCCGACGGGGAGGCGAAGATCCTGACCTCCTCGGGCGGGATCTGCGTGCACCCCGAGGAGCGGCTGTGGGCGAACCTGCGGGCGTCCGGGGTGGAACCGGAGCAGGTCAAGCGCATCCACACCGAACTGGAGTCGTGCTTCATGCCGGGGCACTACTGCTCGATGATGCTCGCGGACCTCTTCCCTGAAGCCGGGCTGACGCACAACTTCCCCTACGGGGAGACGGCCGGGTCCCGGGCCGCCGGCATCCGGAAGCTGCGCGAGGCGGCGGCACAGGAAGGCTGAGGACCATGGACGGGGAACTGGGGACGGCGGACCGGCCCGCTCTCGGGGCCGGCCGGGGGCCCGCCGGGCGGCGGATCCTGGAGTGGGCGACGTCGGGCACCAAGGCACCGCTGGCGGTGACCGGTTCCCCCGGGGCCGGCAAGAGCCATCTGCTGGCGTGGTTCGTGGCCGGCGCGCAGCGGGACCCCGGCACCATGGTGCACGGGCTCGCCCCCGCCCGCGGTCTGGCCGTGGACGCCATGTCCTGGGAACTGGGACGGCAACTGGGGTACGGGCCGCTCTCCCCGGAGGACCTGTTGGGGCGGATCCTGGCCGACCCGCGGCCGCTGACTCTGGGCTTCGCCGACCTGCACCGCGCCCGGCCCGGCTGCCGGGAGGGCCTCGTGAACCCCCTGCTGGACTTCCCGCACGTGCGCATGCTGCTCGAAGCGGGGGATGCGGGCAGCGTTCCGGACGGCGCCTTCGTGGTCGACCTCGACGACCCCGTGCTGACCGATCACGCGGAGTTCGCCGCCTGGTACGCCGGGCTGGTCCCCGCCGGCGCCGCCTTCACCGCGGACCAGGTGTTCCCACACCCCGCCACGGCCCGCCTCGCCACGACGGTCCCCGGGCCGCCCGCCGAGGGGCCCGTGACGGCCGTGTGGTGGGCGCGGCTGCCCGAGGCGGCCCGCCCCGCGCTGCACACGCTGGCCGCGCTGCGCGGCCCGGTCCCCCGGGACGTGTGGGAGTTGCTCCACGCGCAACTGACGGGCGACCCCGCGGCGCGCGAGGCCGTCGCCGCCGCCGTGGAGCGCCTGCCCGCGGGAGCCCCGTACGAAGTGCCGCCCGGGGGACCGGTCGTCGCGGACCTGGACCAGCGCATCGTCGACGTCCTCAAGTCCCGTGCCCTGACCAGCTCCTTCGCCCGGGAGCACGTGCTCGGCCACGCCGTCGCCGCCGGTACGGCGGACCGGTTGCTGCGCGACGCGGGCTTCCTCGTCCACGGCTCCGCGACCGCCGTGACGGCGGCTCTCTCGGACCCGGACACCGCAGCCGCGGCCCCCGCGGTGCTGGCCCCCGTATGGCGCCGCGCGGCGCCCGTGCTGACGACCCCCGGCTTGAGCGACCCCGAGCGCGCCGCCGTCCTGCACGCCGCCGCGCTCGCCGACGCGCCGCAGATGGCCGCTCTGCTGCGCCCCGTCGCCGAGCGGCACACCTGGACCGCGGAGTGGTTCCGCCCCGGCGATTCCTTCACCGCCCTCGGACCCGGCACGGTCGAGGGGGAGCTGCTCGCGGCCGATCCCCTCGGCCGGCTGCACGCCCTCGACCCCGCCACGGGCGCGGACCTGCGCAGGGTGCCCGCCCCCACCGAGGTACGGCCGCTGGCCCTGGCGGCTCTCGGCGACGGCCTGCTGCTCCTCGACCGCGACCAGGTCCTGCACGCCTTCCCGCCCGGCACGGTCGCCTTCGGCGCGGCCGCCCACCGCCACAACCAGGACGGTCCGTCGGCCCTGGCCTCGGTGCCCGCCTCCGGTCTCCTGGCCGTCGGCGACGCCGAGGGCCGCGTCCACCTGTGGCGCTCCCCCGCGTACGACCCCGAGCCCCTCAGCCGCCTCCTGCACCAGGCGCCGGTCTCCACGCTCGCCCACGTCCATTCGGCCCGGCACGACCTGTCGTTCTGCCTCAGCGGCGGGCTGGACGGCACCCTGCGCCTGTGGGCGACCTCGGACGAACCGATGCCGGACCCCGTGGAGCGGCGCGACTGCGTCATCACCGCCCTGGCCGCCGCGGACACCCCCGCCCACGGCCCGGTCGCCGTCGCCGCCTGGGCCGACGGCCGGGCCGGCGTCTGGGACCTGCTCGGCGCCCGCGTCCACCCCCTTCCGTTGCTGCACCGGGCCGACGCGATCGCCCTCACGCCCGACGGCGCCCTCACCGTCACCGGCCCCGGCGGGACGTACGGCCTCCGGCTCCACTTCGACCGGCTGTGGACGTAGCGGTGGCCGAACGGTGACGAGGGTGGCGGCGCCTTGACGCACGAGGCGACGGTCCGGCCGTGGCTGCGGGAGCACGGGTGGTACCCCGGGCGGGACGTGCGGGACCGGATCGGCGAGCATCTCGCCTTCCGGCTGCACGAGGCGGAACGCCAGGGGTTTCCGCTCACCACGTTCGCCGCCGCCCTGGGATTCCTGGGCTCGTACGGGCTGTTGCGCCTTCCGTACCGGGCGGCACCCGAGATCGCTCTCGTCGTCCGCCCGGACGTCGGTTACGAGGGCGACGCCGAGGACTTCGCCGATCTCGGCGGCAACCTGCGCCGGGCGGTGTTCCCCGTCGGGTACGAGACCTCGGAGGGCGGAATCGTGCTGGTCGACGACCTGGGCCGGGTGTTCTACCAGCACTCCACCGGGCCGTACTTCCTGGGCCACGACGCTTACGAGGCCTTCGCCCGCCGCCTTTGCGGGAACGTTCTGCCGGACGCGGAGGACTTCTACGTCTGACGCGACCCCGGCACAGCCGGGCGCGCCGCCTCACGCCGGTCGCGACTCCGCCTGCCGGCGCAGGAATTCGGCGACGTCCGGGCGCCGGGTGTACGGCTGGAGGGTCTGGGCGGCGGAGGCGAGCATGCCCCGTACGCGCGGGGACTGGACGCGGCCGAGGAGGTCGAGGGCGCGGATGCCGGCGTCGGTGGCCTCGTCGACGCGGCGCGCGGAGGCGAGGTTGTTGGCGAGTTCGGCGGTGTACAGCGCGGCGTTGCGGGTGAAGTGCGGTGCCTGCAGGCCCACCGCGCGCCGCGCGTGCTCCGCGGCGCGGTGGTGGTCGCCGAGGGCGGACCAGGACTGGGCCTCCAGCCCGGCGAGTTCGGCCTCGCCGTAGAACGTCATCCACTCCGGGTCCGCGGCGCTGGGTCCGCGGCCGAACAGGGTCTGGGCGCGGGACAGGGCGCGTTCGCAGCCCGGGCGGTCGCCGAGGCCCGCCCAGCCGCCCGCCTCGCGGAGGGCGAGCAGTGAGAGCAGGCGGGGTGAGCCGAGATGGCGGGCGGCCTGCTGGGCGGCCTGCGCGGCGCGGACGGCCTCGCGGGAGCGGCCGGCGTCGCGGGCGAGGAACGACGCGTTGCAGAAGGCGTGCGACTCCAGGGCGCGGTCGCCGGCCATGCGGGCGGTGGCGAGGGCCTCGCCGTAGAAGGAGCGGGCGTCGGCGAGGCGCCCGGAGTCGTGGGCCAGCCAGCCCACGGAGATGGCGAGTTCACCGGCGCCGCCCATCAGGTCCTCGGCGACGGCCTGGCTGTAGGTGCCCTCGTCGAGGAGGCGGTAGGCGGCGCCGAGGGAGTGGCCGGCCTGGCGGTAGAGCGCGCCTGCGCCGTGCCGGTCGTCGTGCAGGCGGATCTCCCGGACGGCCGCGCGGACGGCGCGGGCCTGGGGTCTGCCTACTTTGTGCACCGTCTCCGCCGCGGCGGCCGGCCCCAGCATGAGGGTCGTGGCGATGGCGGCCGGGCCGCCGGTCATGAACGCGCGACGCAGCACGTCGCTCTCCTCGTCGGTTTCGGTCTCGTACGGGGCCGGCCGGGGGGCCGGTGTCGCCGGGAGGCGCCGGCCGCGGACCAGTTCGCGCGGCTCGAAGCCCATGTCGGCGAGGTCGCGGCCGGGGAACATGTGCCGGAAGACCCGCTCGTAGGCGTAGTTGGGGCAGCGGATCTCACCGGACTCCACGCGGCCGATGTAGCGGGCGTCGCAACTGACCTGCTCACCGATGTCCCGTCCCGCGCGGCGCACGGCGGCGGCGAACTCACCGGGCGACCGGTCTCCGCGCAGGCGCCGGAAGGCGGTGTTGGGGGTGGACGGTGACGAGTGCATCGCCGGGCTCCCGATGGACGGTCGGTGCGGTGCCGGGTGGCGGCGCGACGACCGTACTCGCTGTGACGGTCCGAGTACCGGGAGTTTGGCTACAAAAGGGATATCTCACCCTCCATTCGCCATGAAACGCCACCCCTGGCGGCGTCAAGGAGGCGTAGCTGTTGACGTCCGCGCGCGTTGGACACCGTGCAACCCACCGTCCGAGCCCGAGGAGGATGCGCCTTGTTGGACGAGCCATGGGATCTGGTCACCGTCCCGGCCCGGCAGGGGCTGGAGGCCGTTGACATCCTGCGCCTGCGGACCGGCCTCGGGCCCGTGCTGCACGACAGCTCGGGGGACAGCCTCGGCTTCCTGGTGCCGCCGGGCACGGCCGACGGCTGGGACATGCCGGGCAGCGCCTGCACCCGGACCGCGGGCGGCGGCTTCACCGTCCCCGGCGAGCTGCGCGAGCCCCCGGTGGCGGGCACCGGCTGGCTGGTGCCGCCGCACGACGACACCGCCGTGACGGACCCGGCGGTGCTGCGCGACGCCCTGGGCGAGGCGGCCCGGATGATCGAGCTGGCCGACCGGCTCTGAGCCCGCCCGCGGACCGCCGCCCATACTGGGGGGCATGGCACCGCGCAGGATGAGGACGACGAAGGCACCGGACGGCATACGCGAGCAGGTCGGCGGGGGTCTCGCCGAGCTCGTGCCGGACCGGGACCGGCCGCGCGGCTGGTCGCTGCTGATCGACGGGGCCCCGCAGTCGCACGTCGACCTCGACGACCCCGCGTACCTGGACTTCTCCTACCAGCGCCGCCTCGGCCACGTCGTCGACCTCGCCGCACCGCCCGGCCGCCCCTTGCGGGTGCTGCACCTCGGGGGCGGCGCGCTGACCATGGCCCGCTACACGGCGGCGACCAGGCCGCGCTCGACGCAGCAGGTGGTGGAGCTGGACACCGCGCTGGTCGAGCTGGTGCGGCGGGAGCTGCCCTGGGACCGCACGTGGCGCATCAAGGTACGCGGCGGCGACGCCCGCGAGGGCCTGGCGAAGGTCCCGGAGGGCTGGGCGGACCTGGTCATCACGGACGTCTTCGGCGGGGCCAGGACGCCCGCCCACCTGACCAGCACGGAGTTCCTGGCGCAGGCCCGGCGCGCGATGGCACCCGGCGGGGTCTACGCCGCCAATGTGGCGGACGGCGGACGGCTGGAGTTCCTGCGGGCGCAGATCGCGACGGTGCGGGCGTGCTTCCCGCACGTGTGCCTGGCGGCGGATCCCGCCGTGCTGCGGGGGCGGCGCTTCGGCAACGTGATCCTGGTCGCCGCGGACGGCGAGCTGCCGGTCGCGGAGTTCACCCGGCGGGTGGCCTCCGACCCGCACCCGGGGCGGGTCGAGCACGGCCGGGAGCTGGAGGCCTTCGCGGGCGGCGCGGCGGCGGTCACGGACGCGACGGCGGCGGCCTCCCCCGTTCCCCCGGAGTCGGTGTTCCGGTAGGCGCGACCGGGGCGGGCCCTAACCGCCGGTGTTCCGCGCCTTGTAGGTGTCGACCGTGGGCGGGTGGCCGTTCCAGGTGCAGAAGAGCGAGGACGTCGTGGTGGCGGAGACGAAGTCGACCCGGATCCACTCCGGTTGCTTCCACACCTTCATCTCCCAGCCGGCGTCGGGTGTCGCCGACACCAGGGTCGCGGAGTCCGCGCCGAGGTCGAGCACGACCCGTCCGCCCTCGACCGGGTAGCCGTGCACGGTGCCGGTGTCGGCGGAGGAGGTCGCTGCGGGGGTGGCCGAACCGGGCGGGCGGGCCGGGGCGGTGGAGGGGGTGCGCGGCCTGGCCCGGGCGGTACGGTCCGGGCTGCCGCCGGCCCCGGGCCGGTCGGCACGGTGCGTGGCGGCGCCGTCCGGGGACCGGGTGGGGGCGCGGACCTCGTCGGCGACCGGCTCGGAGATCGGCAGGGCCCGCGGCGGGTCGTAGGCCGTACCCGCCAGCACGTGGTGGACGCCGAACCACGACAGTGCGACGGCGGCGCTCGTGGCGAGCGTCCACGCTCCGGCGTGCGCCAGTCCTCTTCGCATCCGTCCATGGTGCCGGACGCAACCGCCGGGCGGGGTTGGGGGTTGCGCTTCGCGTTCTGACGTGCTCGCGCCCACCCGGCATCCCCCGGATGGGCTAGGTTGCGGGCCATGGCAAGTGTGCTCGTGGTCGAGGACGACCAGTTCGTGCGCTCCGCCCTCATCCGGCACCTCACCGAGGCCGCGCACACCGTACGGAGCGTGGGCACGGCCCTGGAAGCGCTGCGGGAGGTCGCGCAGGTCGGTTTCGACGTGGTGATCCTGGACCTCGGCCTGCCGGACCTGGACGGGGCCGAGGCGCTGAAGATGCTGCGCGGCATCACCGACGTGCCGGTGATCATCGCCACGGCGCGGGACGACGAGTCGGAGATCGTACGGCTGCTCAACGCCGGCGCGGACGACTACCTCATCAAACCGTTCTCGGTCGAGCACCTGTCGGCGCGCATGACGGCCGTGCTGCGCCGCTCCCGTACCCACGAGGCCGACCGGGTGCTGCGGGTGGGCGGGCTGCGGATAGACGTCCTGCGCCGCCAGGCCGTCCTGGACGGGACCCAACTGGACCTGACGCGCCGCGAGTTCGACCTGCTGTCCTTCCTGGCGGCCCGGCCCGGCGTGGTGGTGGCGCGGCGCGAACTGCTGTCGGAGGTGTGGCAGCAGTCGTACGGCGACGACCAGACCATCGACGTCCACCTGTCGTGGCTGCGCCGCAAACTGGGGGAGACGGCGGCCCGGCCGCGCTACCTGCACACGCTGCGCGGAGTGGGAGTGAAACTGGAGCCACCCCGATGAGGTGGGCGCTGGTCAAGGTCTGCGTCGCGGTGACGGCGATGGTCGTCGTCGCCTTCGCGGTGCCGCTGGCGCTCACGGTCAAGGAGATGGCCCGGGACCGGGCGATCGGCAACGCCGAGCGGCAGGCCGCGGCGATAGGGCCGGCGCTCGCGATCACCACCGACCGCACCCAGTTGGAGCGGGCCGTCGCCTCCACGCAGGCCGGCGCCGACGGGCGCATCGCCGTACGGGTGCCGGCGACGGAGGGCACGGCCGGGGTCGGGATCGGCGACCCGCACGCGCCGGACGCCGACCTCGACCGGGCCTCCGAACTGGGCCGGGCCGCCACCGTCCCGGTGGCCGGCGGCTACGCCCTGCTGCAGCCGACCGCGGTCGGTTCGGGCTCGGTGGCGGTGGTCGAGGTGTTCGTGCCGGACGCGGAGGTCAGCCGCGGGGTCACCACCGCCTGGGCCGTGCTGGCACTGGTCGGCGTGGCCCTGGTCGTGGGCGCGGTGGCGGTGGCGGACCGGCTGGGCACACGCATGGTGCGCCCGGCCAGGCGTCTCGCGGAGGCCGCGCACGGCCTGGGGCGCGGGGACCTGACCGTACGCGTCCCGGAGGACGGCCCCGCCGAACTGCGCTCCGCCGCCGCCGCGTTCAACGCGATGGCCGACCAGGTCGTGCAACTGCTCGCCAACGAACGGGAACTGGCCGCCGACCTGTCGCACCGGCTGCGCACCCCGCTGACCGTGCTGCGGCTCAACGCGGCCTCGCTGGGCGACGGTCCGGCCGGGGAGCAGACCCGGCACGCGGTGGCCCAGCTGGAGCGCGAGGTGGACCAGGTCATCCGCACCGCCCGCGCCCAGCAGGCGCAGAGCCAGCCGGTCGCGGTGGGCTGCGACGCGGCCGAGGTGATCCGGGAGCGGATGGCCTTCTGGTCGGCGCTCGCGGAGGACCAGGGGCGCGAGGTGAGCACCGCCGGCGTCGAACGCCCGGTGCGGGTGCCGGTGGCCCGGGCCGACCTGGTGGCGTCGCTGGACGCGATGCTCGGCAACGTCTTCCGGCACACCCCGGAGGGCACGGCCTTCGCGGTGGACGTGCACAGCAGCCAGGACGCGGTGATCGTGCTGGTCTCCGACGCCGGCCCCGGCATCAAGGACCCCGCGGCCGCGATGCGACGCGGCCAGGGCGCGGGCGGCGACGGTTCGACGGGCCTCGGGCTGGACATCGTGCGGCGCATGGCGGAATCCACCGGCGGCGACGTACGCCTCGGTGCCTCGGTGCTGGGAGGCGCGGAGATCCGGGTGTGGATCGCGCTGCGCCCGCTCGCGACGGGCGGCAAGCGCAACCACCGGGTGGTGCGCCGCAGGCGGCTGAAGCGCCCCGCCGCGGCCACGGAGGCCTGACCCGCCCCGGGAGGTCCGCACCATTAACCGGCCCCGATGGCTCCCTTAAGCCCGCCATAAAAGATCGAACGCCCGCGCGGCTCTGGGCATTTGTCCGAATCGGCAGCGCTAGCGTGCGGCTCCATGAGGAACTCGCATCGCCGTCGCCCCACCCGCGGGGCCGCCCTCCTGGGGGGCACGGCCACGGGCACGACCGCGGGCGCCGGGCCCTTCGCGGCCCACGGCGGCTGAGGCCGCGCACACGACCATCCCCGCTCCCCCCACACGGGCGCCCCGGCCGGCAGTTCAGCACCCCGCCCCGGCCGGGGCGCTCCCGTGTGCGCGCCGCGCGCTCAGCCGGGGAGCAGACCGTCCAGCAGCGCGGACAGCCCGGACTCGTACTGCGCGCGGCTCGACTGCTGGGCCGCGACGAGTTCGGGGGCGAGCCCGGCGAGCGAGGGGTACCGGTCCGGCGACAGGTCGGCTAGCCGATTGCGGATCCGCTCGCGCAGCCCGGCCTCGGCCTCCTCGCACTCCGCGCGTTTGCGGCGGACCACCCACAGGGCGGCGCCCACCGTGTACTGCATCAGGGCCACTTGGGCCCGGGCGGCGGCCGGCGGATCGAGTCCGGCCGTGATCAGCAGGCAGAGCATGCGGTCGATGACGGCGATGGCCTCGTCGCCGCGGAGCGGGCGGCTCGTCAGCAACTGGAGCGCGGAGGGATGCTCACTGAAAAGCCGGTACACACCGACACAGAGTTCAATAAGCTGCCCGCGCGGCTCGCCGGAGCCGGGGGGCAGTTCGATCTCGCCGAGCATCCGTTCGTTGACGGCGTCGATGATCTCGTCCTTGCCCTTGAAGTGGGAGTAGACGGCCATGGTGCCGACGCCGAGTTCCTGGGCGAGCGCACGCATGGTGAAGGCCTCGGGCCCGTGGCGGTCGAGGAGCGCGACGGCGGCGTCGAGGACGCGGTCCGGGTTCAGGGTGTTGCGGGGGACGCGGCGCCGTGGGGAGCGGGCCGGCGGGGTCACAGTCATGTGGAATGTGTGTCCGGTCGGGGGGAATCGTGGGTGAGCGGTCTGCGGGTCGAGCGGTTTCCTTGATTCTCCCGCGTTACCGGGCAACCCGGGGAGGAGTCGGGGCGTCTTTTCGCACGTCTTCCCGAGCACAGCTAGTTGAATCCAGGACGAATCGGGGGTGAAGGGAATAGGCGGGGGCGGTGCCCGGGTTCCCTAGCGTACGTCGTACGGTAGACCGATGTGACTCTCACAGGGAGAGATGGGGGGAGAACGGCCGCATGACCATGAGCATGACCGCCCCGCGGGCGTCCGCCTACCGGGGCGGGCTCCGCTGGTGGACCGAACTGCCGCTGATCGCGGTGGTCTACGGCCTCTACACCGCGGGCCGCCTCCTCGTACGCGGCGACGTGGGCCGGGCCGTCGACCACGGCATCGCCATACTCCACCTGGAGGGAGCGCTCAGCCTCGACCCCGAGCGCTGGCTCAACTCCCTCTTCAGCCGCTACCGGGCGCTCGGTGTTCCCGCCGACTTCTGGTACGCCTCCCTCCACTACCTGGTCACCCCCGTGGTGCTGGTCTGGCTGTGGCGCCGGCGGCCCACCGTCTACCGGCTCGCCCGCACCTGGCTGCTGCTGTCCACCCTCATCGGGCTGATCGGCTTCACGCTCATGCCCACCGCGCCGCCGCGGCTGCTGGCCGCCGGCCACGGCTTCGTCGACACCATGGCGCAGTACGGCTCCTACGGCTGGTGGGGCGCCGAGGCGAGCGCGCCGCGCGGGCTGGGCGGGATGACCAACCAGTACGCGGCCATGCCGAGCCTGCACGTGGGCTGGTCGCTGTGGTGCGGCATCATGCTCTGGCGCCACGGACGCACGTCCTTCGTCCGCGCCCTGGGCGTCCTCTACCCCCTCGGCACGACCCTCGTGGTCATGGGCACCGCCAACCACTACCTGCTGGACGCCCTGGCCGGCGTCGCCGTGATGGGCATCGGGTTCCTGCTCGCGCGCCCCACGTTGCGTGTGGTGGACCTCATGACGGACGCGGCGCGCACCCGGTTCGCGGCACCCCGGCCCGCCCCCTCCACGGTCGTCGCGACCTCGCGCGACCTCGCCCCGGCGGACGTCGGGATCCTGCCGGAACCGGCGGTCGAACCGCGGCACTGACGCCGCGGCCGGGGCCGCGGACCGGCGGCGTCCGCGTTGTGGCCCGCGTTGTCGGTGGGGGGTGCGAGACTTGCGCGGGTGAGCACTACGCACGATCTGCGAGAGCGGCTGGCCGCGCTGCGTGGCCCGACGACCGTGGCGCGCCCGATGGACGCGCGCGCCCTGGCGGCGCTCGCCGCGAACCCCGGGTGCCGGCGCCGGGCGCTGCTGGACGCCGCGGGGGTGGACAAGGCGGCGGTGGCCCGTGTGCTGGGCAACCCCGCGCCCTTCGGGCAGTCGCAGTTCGCCTTCGTACGGGGCCATGCCTTCGAGGCCCGGGTGAAGGCCGAGGGGTGCGCGGAACTGCTGCGCCTGCTGGGCGCGCCCGAGAACACCGAGGCCGTGCTGCCCGACCTGTCCGCCCCGGGCCCCGAGGGCCGGGTCGCCCGGACCCGCCTCGCGCTCAAGGAGGCGACCGTGGCGGGCCGGTGGACCCTGCTCGACCACCCCCTGCTGGTGCTCGAGGTCGCGGACTCACCCGTCTACCTCGAGCCGGACGCCATCGCCGTACGGCCGGACGGCTCGTGGACGGTGGTGGAGGTCAAGTCCTTCCCGATCCTGGACGGTTCGGCGGACGCGGTGAAGGTCGGCGCGGCGGCCCGGCAGGCCGCGGTGTACGTCCTGGCCCTGGAGCGGCTGGGGTTCGGCACCCCGGAGCAGCGGGTGCTGCTGGTGTGCCCGAAGGACTTCTCCAACCTGCCCGCCTCCGAGTTCGTCGACGTCCGCAAGCAGCTCTCGGTCACCCGGCGGCAGCTGAACCGGCTGACCCGGATCGAGGAGATCGCCGCCGCCCTGCCCGAGGGCACGACCTTCGACCTGCGGCTGACCGACGACGGACGGACGGCGACCCGCCCCGCCGCGGAGCTCTCCGACGCGGTGGACCGGCTGCCCGCGGCCTACGCGCCCGAGTGCCTGGCCAGTTGCGAGCTGTCCTTCCACTGCCGTGAACAGGCCCGGGGCTGCGGCGCGGTGGAGGTCCTCGGCCGCGGCGTGCGCGGTGAACTGGGCTCGCTGACCGAGGTGGAGCAGGTGCTGGCGGCAGCGCTGGGCACCGAGGGCGATCCCGACGATCCCGCGGTCGCCGCCCTGCGGCGGGCGCAGGCCCTGCGGGCGGAGGCGCTGGGATGTCGCTGATCTCCGTGCTGGCCCGGGCGGAGGCCATGGCGACCGGCCGGGCGACCCCGCTCGCGACGGTGCGCCACCGCCATCTGTCGGACCGGCCGCTGGTCCTCGTCCCGCTGACCACCGCGGGCGAGGTGGGCGCACCGCTGGGCGCCCTGGTCGGCACGGACCGGGACGCGCCGCGGGTGCTGGCGGTGCCGCAGCCGCGCGACCGCGACCTGCGCTTCGCCTTCCTCGCCGAACTGGCCCAGGTCGTCCTCCCCTACCTGGAGTCCTACGCGGACGACACGGAGACCGAGCCGGCGACCCGCAACCGGGAGGAGTCGGAGGTCTGCGCCGACGCGCCCCAGATCGTGGTCGCCAACACGCCCGCGGCGGAGTACGTGCGTCTGCTCGGGCGCTCGACCCGCTTCCGCCGCACCGCCGAGGACGACCCCGACGAGCCGCACCCGGTGCCGGCCCGGGTGCCGCTGCTCGGCCGCTGGCTCACCCACTACGGGGAACGCGCCCGCACCCCCGGCTCCGCGCTGCTGCTGTCCGCGACCGAACTGCTCTCCCGGCACTGGGCGACCGGCCAGAGCAACCTCGAGGACCAGCACCTGGGCGCGCTGCTGGCCTGGATCGACCCGCCCGAGGGCACGACGGGCATGGCGGCGGCCCGCCGCGCGGAGTCCCACCGCGGCGCGGACGGCCTGCTGGTCTGCCCGCCGGCCGGCCCGGCGACCGACCCGGTCTTCGACAACGCCGTGCTCGCCCCGGCGACCGCCCGCTACGACGCCGGGATCAGCGGTGCCGGGGAGGAGATCGCCCGCCTGCTGGCCGGCCAGATGCGCCCCACCTGGGACGCGGTGTGGCGGTCGCTGGACCTGCTGCACGAGCTGCCCGAGGGCGGCCACGTCGCGGACCGCTGGAAGCGCGACCGCTGGTCGTACACCTCCCACCGGGACCGGGTGCGCGCCGGGGAACCGCCGCAGCCCCGCCGCGACGACGCCGTGTCGGCGGCCCAGAAGCTCGCCGGCCGGGAGACCGCGCAGGTGCGGCTGGAGGCCCAGGAGGCGCTGGACGACCCGCTGGTGATGGCCGGGCGGCGGCTGGCCGGGGAGGCCTTCGCGGGCCGGGTGGACCGGGTGGAGATGGCGATGAGCGAGGGCAAGGTGCCCAAGCCGCGCCCCCTGGTGACGGTCCTCACACAGGACCGGCCCCATCTGGACGAGGACGCGAAGCTCTACCGCGCGCTGCCGGACGGCCGTACCCAGCAGGCCCGGTTCGTCGAGTGGGCCGGGACCGGGGCAGTGCTCCTGCGGGTGGTGAACGGCATGGGCCGCGGCAAGGTCCCCGACCCCGGCACGGTGCCGGAGGAAGGGGACGAGGTGTGCTGGACGCTGTTCGAGCACGCGCCGCGCGGCGGCGCCGGGCTGCCGGAGCCGGAGGACACGCCGTGGACCCACGGCGGGCCCCCGGGCGCCGCCACCGCGGGCGGCGGCACGCCCGCGGCCGTCGTCCCCGCCGCCGTCGTCCCCGCCGCCGTCGTCCCTGCCGAGAGCCCCGACCCCGCGACCACGGAGGACTATCTGTGAGCCCGGTGAGCGACGCCGCCCGGGCGGCCGGCACCGCGACCGCGCGGATCCTGCACGACACCCTGCACGGCACGCACCGCGGCGTCGTCGTGGACTCGCCGCCCGGCGCGGGCAAGTCCACCCTCGTGGTGCGCGCCGCCCAGGAGCTGGTCGCGGCCGGCGAGTCCCTGATGGTGGTCGCCCAGACCAACGCGCAGGTGGACGACCTGGTGGACCGGCTGGCCACCGCCGACCCGGGGCTGCCGATCGGCCGGCTGCACGGCAGCGACTCGCCGCCGGACCCGGTGCTCGACCGCCACGAGGCGGTGCTGAAGTCCGCCAAGGCGGCGGACCTCGCCGGGGCCAAGGTGGTGATCGCGACCGCCGCCAAGTGGGCCTTCGTCAAGGACACCGAGCCCTGGCGGCACGCCATCGTCGACGAGGCCTACCAGATGCGCTCGGACGCGCTGCTGCAGGTGGCCGGACTGTTCGAGCGGGCGCTGTTCGTCGGCGACCCCGGTCAGCTGGACCCGTTCAGCGTGGTCGGCGCCGAGCAGTGGGCGGGCCTGAGCTACGACCCGTCGGCCAGCGCGGTGGTCACCCTGCTGGCGCACAACCCGGGGCTGCCGCAGCACCGGCTGCCGGTGTCCTGGCGGCTGCCGGTCTCCGCCGCGCCGCTGGTCTCGGACGCCTTCTACCCGTACACCCCGTTCCGCAGCGGCACCGACCACGGTGACCGGCGGCTGTCCTTCGGCGTCCCCGGTGACGGCTCGGGCCCGGACCGGGTGGTGGACGAGGCCGCCGCTTCCGGCTGGGGACTGCTGGAGCTGCCCGCGCGGCGCACCCCGCGCACGGACCCGGAGGCGGTGCGCGCGGTCGCGCTGGTCGTCCGGCGGCTGCTGGACCGCGGCGGCGTGGCGGTCTCCGAACGGGGCACCGCCCCGGTGGGCCCGGACCGGATCGCGGTGGGCACCGCCCACCGCGACCAGGCGGCGGCGGTCCGCACGGCGCTGGCCGCCCTGGGGGTGACCGGGGTCACCGTGGACACCGCCAACCGGCTGCAGGGCCGGGAGTTCGACGTCACCGTGGTGCTGCACCCGCTGTCGGGGCGTCCCGACGCCACCGCGTTCCACCTGGAGACCGGGCGGCTGTGCGTGCTGGCCTCGCGCCACCGGCACGCGTGCATCGTGGTGTGCCGGGCGGGGGTCTCGGAGCTGCTGGACGAGCACCCCTCGACGGAGCCGGTGCAGCTCGGCGTGACCGTGAAGTTCCCGGACGGCTGGGAGGCCAACCACGCCGTGCTGGCCCACCTGTCCGAGCACCGCGTGGCCTGGCGGCCGTAGCGCGCCGGCCGTCCGCCCGGGGCACTCTTGCGCGAGGCGGGACAATGGAAGGCGCTGACGATCCTGGAGGTACGTTCATGTCCGAGCCGCAGTCGGCTCACAGCGCGGCGGGCAAGCAGCCCGCCCCGCGCCTGAAACCCGCCCAGCTGGTGTTCGAGCCCGCCGCCCTGGCCGAGGACGAGGAGCACTTCTTCGACCTGGAGTCCATCGAGGACCCCCGGGAGCTGCTGTCGCGTGCGTCGGAGCTCGCCCTCGCCTTCCGCGCGGCCGCGGACCGGGCGACGGAGTTCCAGGCCATGGCCGCCGCGCAGCTCGCCGACCCCAAGCGCTTCGACCGGCTGACCCCCGCCGCCATCGCCGAGCAGGCGGGCTGGTCCGAGGACTACGCGAAGCGGATGATCGAGTTCGGCGAGGGCCTGATGCGCGGCGGGGACGCGGCGCTGTCCTGACGGCGCACGTGGCATATGCGTTCGGGGCAAGGTACCCGACACAGGGCGGGCGTGTCCGGCCTTCGGGGGATGTCGCGTAGCGAAACGTTCACTCACGGTAGTTGTATGGGTCATGAGTGATTGGCAGTGGCACACATGGCCGGGGGGCGTGCCGGAGTCCGCCTCCCACCCATATCCGTACGCGCAGTACCCCACCCCCGACGGGGCCGACTGGCTCGCCTCCGCCAGCGCCTTCCCGCGCAGCGTGCGCGCGCTGTGGTCCGCCCGGCCCACCGCGCCCAGCGTGCTGCCCTGCGGGACGGCCTTCGACGCGGTGAACCTGCCGGCCCTGTTCGGGCGCCGGGTCCTGGAGCAGCTGTGGTCCGCGGGACCGGGCTCCGGCCCGGCCGCGACGCTGCGCGGACGGCTGCTGCTGCTCGCCGAGCCGGGCACCGCCGCGCGCCTCCCCACGCTGCTCGGCTGGGAGGAGTGGGGCCTGACGGTGCCGCCGGTCCTGTGCCACGGCGCGGGGGACTCGGTGGCGCTGCCCCCGCCGTACGGGGACACCGGCCACGCGCGTTCCCGCTGGCTGGTCGCCCCCGACACCCGCCGGCCCTGGCTCCCCGGGGCCGACGTCCTGCTGTGGGCCTGCGTCCGGGCGGCCCGCGCGGAGGCCGGATGATTATCGATTTTCACCCGCCCGCAAGCGGATGCTAATGTCTACGACGTCAGCGAGCGCCGCTAGCTCAACTGGCAGAGCAGCTGACTCTTAATCAGCGGGTTCGGGGTTCGAGTCCCTGGCGGCGCACTCACGGCAAGGCCGTTGACCTGGGCGCTCTCCCATCGGGAGGGCGCCTTTCGTCATTGCGTGCCGTGCTCCCGGGGCCGCTACGGGCCGTCCCACAGGGGGCGCGTGGTGGTGATGCGCACCGTCCAGCCCTCGTCCTCCCGGTCACGGCGGAGGACCTCGACGGTGAGGCCGCGGGCGGGGTCGGTGAAGCGTCCGCCGGTGGAGAACGGGGCGTCGTTGAGCGCGTTGAAGGTGGCGCTGCTGTACTCGCAGGCGGAGGTGCGCGGGTGGGCGTCCGCGACGGTGACGGGGCCGTGCCCCGAGGCGACGTCGGTGCGCACCTGGTAGACGAGCACCCCCTCGCGGCAGGCCTCGCTGTCGTTGCCGCGGGCGGCGCGCGCCTCGACCACGTACGCCCGGGTCCGGCCCAGGGGGATGACCGCCGCCTTGCGGCCGCCGGGCACCTCGACCGGGGTGAGGTGCACCGAGCGGGCGCCCGGGTCGCGGACGCAGACGACCTGCCAGTCGTCCAGCCAGCCCAGCCGCCACTTGTGCCAGGCGAAGAGGTCGCCCTGCAGGCCCCAGTCCAGCGACATGCTGTCCCACTGGCCCGCGAGGGTGTCGGTGTGCCCGAAGTCCTCGACGGAGTACAGGTCGGGCAGCCCGAAGGCGTGGCCGTTCTCGTGGCTGAGCACGCGTGCCCCGGACTGGTCGTGGCCGTAGACCAGGGAGACCCGGTCCAGGCTCGTGCCGTCGTCGGTGGTGGCGGCCGAGGCGCCGGTCCAGGTCACGGAGAGGACGGCCTGTTCGGCGGGCGGACCGGCGTTGGGCGTCACCAGGACGTTGACCAGGTCGTACCCCGAGAAGTCGACCTCGCGGTCGGCGACGCGCAGCAGGTCCCGCATCATGGCGGTGTGCGTCCGCCAGCCGTAGCCGCGCCCTATCCCGTACGACTCGAAGGGCCGGGGCATGCGGATGTAGCGCAGTACCGGCGTGGAGACGTAGCGCAGTTTCCCGTACGAGGCGCGGTAGAACCAGTGCCGCACGGCGGGGAAGAACTCGCTGTAGCGCTCGGCGGCGCTGTAGGGGGCGGGCTTGTCGGGGAAGTCGACGAGCAGGGTGAGCGCCCGCACCTCGCCGGTGGCGCGGGCGAACTCCCGGCCGTCGGCGCCCCCGAACCCCTCGGACATCGTGACGCCCGGCGCCGCGCGCAGCGCACAGGGGCGGTCGGCGGGCGGGGCCGCGGCGGGCGCGCCCTCGGTGACGGCGGTGCTGCCGGCGGCGAACAGGAGCACCGAGGCCACGACCGCGAGCGCCCGGGGACCGCGCATCGCCTCAGCCCTGGGTGACCTGGACGGTCCAGGATCCGTCGGAGTGGCGGTCGGCGACGCGGACGCGCGCCGAGCGGCCGAGGGCGTACGTCTCCCCCGTCCGCAGCGGGGCGTCGGCGAGCGGCGGGTAGACCGAGGACTCGCCGCACCCCTCGCTGCCCGGGTGGGCGTCGACGACGTCCACGGGACCGTCGCCCGACGACACGTCGGCCCGGACGCGGTACATCAGCACGCCCTGGCTGCAGGTGAGACGGTCGTTGCCGAGGGCGGCGCGGGCCTCGATGGCGACGGCGCCCTCCAGGCCCGCGGGCAGCACCAGCAGCTTGGTGCCCCCGGGCCGCTCCACGGGGCTGAGGCGGAAGGTGTGCGTGCCGCCCTCGATGACGCAGCGGACCTGCGACGGCCGGAGCCAGCCCAGTTTCCACTTGTGCCAGGCGAAGAAGTCCGGGGCCAGGCCGAACTGACTGCCCATGAGGTCCCAGTCCCCGACGTGGGTGTCCCAGTCGGCGATGCTGCCCGCGGGCGGCCGGTAGTAGAGGTCGGGCAGGTCGAAGGCGTGGCCGGTCTCGTGGGCCAGCACGTTGATGTCCGGCGGGTGGCCCTCGAAGACGGTGACGAAGCGGTGCAGGTCCGCGCCGTCGACCTGGACCGGCCGGCCGAGGTTGACCACCTTGGTGGCGTCCGGGTCGACGCCCGGGGCGTCGGGGTCGGCGACCAGGTAGACGACCCCGTACCGGGAGAAGTCCACCTGCCGGTCGGCCGCGACCACGGCGTCCCTCAGGTAGCGGGCGCGCAGCGCGGGGCTCCAGTCGCGGCCGATGCCGTACGCGGTGGACGGCGCGGGCATGCGCAGCCAGTGCGGCAGGATGCGCGGCCGCAGCCGGAAGGTGCCGTACGAGGCGCGGGCGAAGAAGTCGGTGGTGGCCGGGAAGTGATCGGCCGCCAGTTCGCCGGGGCTGATGGTGGGGGCGGCGTCGGGGAACGCCAGGAACACCATCAGCGCGTCAACGTCGCCGCGGGCGCGCGGGTAGGCGGCGTTCCAGGCGCTGACGCCCTCGGAGTGGTGGGCCCGGGTCCGCTGCAGGGCGCACAGCGAGGAGTCCGAACCGCCGGCCGCGGGGCCGGTGACCAGCGTCCACGCGACGACGGCCGCGAAGACGCTGACGGCGGCGATGGCCGCCCGGATCCCGTCGGGGGCATGCCCGCGGACGCTCCGGCGGAACCGCCGATGCGCACGTATGGGTAGCCCTGACAGCGGCACGTGGACCTCCCGTACGGGGTCGGGACACCCACATCACGCTGCTACGGTTTGCTATGTTTTGCCCTGTTATGCTGCGCCGCCCGGGTTACCGTCCGATCACTACAGTGCGTAATGAGTGACGAAAACCGGTCAATGGAATTCAGGGGCCAATCACAAATGATCAAGATCGCATGCCGCGTGCCGAGAATCACCACGACGGCGGTGGCCGCGACAATTCCCCAACGTCTATGATCGGCACATTTCCAGCGTGAACGCCGCTTCTTGGCGGTCATTCGATTCCTCCACGACCACGTGTGCGAGACGACACCTATGCGGGAGCCAGCGGTGGGCGGACCCTCGGGAGGCCCGGACCTCGAACCCGAGGCGACAGCCACGACGGTCACTCAGCGTCACGCTTCGGCCTCGGAACGGTCAGCCTCCGAACGGCCGGCCCCGGAGCGCACGTCGCCGGAGGTGCGCGACTACCGCGCCGCCTTCAACGTGGCCAGGCTGCCGATGGCACTGGTCGACCCCGACGGGCGGGTGCGCGAGGCCAATCCGGCGCTCGGCGCGCTGCTCGGCGCGGACCCGCTGCTGCTCACCACCCGCACGGCGGCGGAGTTGCTCGGCCTCGCCGGCGCCGGCGGCGAGGCGCCCCCGCTCGCGGAGAGCCCGGAGTACGCCGAGTACGAGGACGTACTGACCGGACGGCGCGGGGAGTTGCGCCGCACCAGACCCGTGCGCGGACCGGAGGGACGCACGGTCTGGGCGGAGGTCGTCGTCGTGCCCGTGCCCGGCGGTGCGCTGATGTCCGTGGAGGACCTGGGCGAGACCCGCGACCTGCGCGAGGAGTTGCGGCACCTGCGGATGCACGACCCGGTCACCCGGCTCCCCAACCGGCAGTTGTTCTTCGAGCGCCTGGCCACCGCGCTGGAGGGCGCCGACAGCCGCACCGGCCGGATCGGCCTGTGCTACCTCGACCTCGACGGCTTCAAGGCCATCAACGACACCCTCGGCCACCGGATCGGCGACCGGCTGCTCAAGGCCGTCGCCGGCCGGCTCTCGGACTGCGCGGCCCGCCTCGGGCGCAGCGGGACGCTCGTCGCCCGGCTGGGCGGCGACGAGTTCGCCGTCCTCGTCGAGGACTCCACCGGCACCGGGCAGGCCACCGGGCTCGCCGACTCCGTACTGACCGCGCTGCAGTTGCCCTTCGACCTCGCCGGGCAGCGCCTGGCGGTCTCGGCCAGCATCGGCGTCGTCGAGCGCGAGGCCGCCGGGGCCACCGCCACCGGTATCATGCAGGCCGCCGACACCACCCTGTACTGGGCCAAGGCCGACGGGAAGGCCCGCTGGACGCTCTTCGACCCCGAGCGCAACGCCCACCGGATGACCAAGCAGGCGCTGTCGAGCACCCTGCGGCAGGCCGTGGAGCGCGGGGAGTTCACGCTGGAGTACCAGCCGCTGGTGGAGCTCGGCACCGGCTGCCTGCGCGGGGTCGAGGCCCTGGTGCGCTGGGAGCACCCGCACTTCGGGCGGCTCGGGCCGAACCGGTTCATCCCGCTCGCGGAGGAGAACGGCTCCATCGTCCAGCTCGGCCGCTGGGTGCTCGCCGAATCGTGCCGCCAGGCACGGCAGTGGCAGAAGGACTGGCCCGACGACCCCCTCTTCGTCAGCGTCAACGTCGCCGTGCGCCAGGTATGGGACTCCGACCTGGTCGCCGACGTCGCGGAGATCCTCGACGACACCGGGCTGCCGGCCGGGCTGCTGCAACTGGAGCTGACCGAGTCGGCGGTGATGGGCTCGGCCGGCCGGCCGCTACAGGCCCTGCACGCCCTGCAGGAGATGGGCGTGCGCATCGCCATCGACGACTTCGGCACCGGCTACTCCAACCTGGCCTACCTCAGCCGGCTGCCGGTCTCCGCGCTCAAGCTCGACGGCAGCTTCGTGCACGGCTTCCGCGACGGCCTGCACCCCAACCCGGCCGACGAGACGATCGTCGAGGCGCTGGTGCAGCTCGCCCACCGGCTCGGGCTGACCGTCACCGCCGAGTGCGTGGAGAACGCCGAGCAGGCGGAGCGGCTGCGCCGGATCGGCTGCGACACCGGGCAGGGGTGGCTGTACTCGCGCCCCGTGCCGGCCGAGGGCATCGCCGCCCTGCGCGGCCCCGGGCCGGACGCCGCCGCCCCCGGGGAATAGCGGGAGCCGGCGCCGGGTTGGTCGTTGCCGTAGGCAGCGAACCGGCCGCAGGAGGCGACGCAGGCACGTGGACACGAACGACCCGGTACGAGGAACCACCCTCGGCAACGCACCCGTCCCGCTCTCCGTCCTCGACCTGGCGGGTGTCGGCAGCGGCCTCACCGCGAGGGACGCCCTCGTCTCCGGGGTCGAGCTGGCCCGGCTCGCCGAGGCCCGCGGCTACCACCGCTACTGGGTCGCCGAGCACCACTCGATGCCCGGGGTCGCGTCCTCCTCCCCCGCCGTGATCCTCGCCCACCTCGCCGCCCACACCGAGCGCATACGCCTCGGCTCCGGCGGCGTCATGCTGCCCAACCACGCGCCGCTGGTCATCGCCGAGCAGTTCGGCACCCTGGAGGCGCTGGCGCCTGGCCGGGTCGACCTCGGCCTCGGCCGCGCCCCCGGCACCGACGGCGCCACGGCCGCCGCGCTGCGCCGCACGGACCGGCTGAACGAGGGCGCCGACGAGTTCCCGCAAGCGCTGTCCGAACTCCTGCGCTTCCTGGACGACGACTTCCCCGAGGGCCACCCCTACGCGCGCATCCATGCCATCCCCGGTCCCGTGCAGGGCACGGTGCCGGGCGGTGTGCAGTCCGCGGCGCGGCCGTCGGTCTGGCTGCTCGGCTCCAGCACCTTCAGCGCCCGGCTGGCCGCGGTCCTCGGACTGCCCTTCGCCTTCGCCCACCACTTCTCCGCGGCGAACACCGAACCGGCGCTGGAGCTGTACCGCAGGTCCTTCCGGCCCTCCGAGGTGCTGGACGAGCCGTACGCGCTGATCGGCGTCGCGGCACTGGCGGCGGAGGAGGAGAAGGACGCCCGCCGGCAGGTGCTCAGCGGCGCCCTGGGCATGCTGCGCCTGCGCATGGGACGCCCGGGCCTGCTGCCCTCCCCTGAGGAGGCGGAGGCGTACGAGTTCAGCCCGGCCGAGCGGGACTTCGTCGACGGGTGGCTCGGCAACGTGGTGCACGGCACGCCGGACGCGGTCCGCGAGGGCCTGGACGCGCTGGTGCGCCGCACGGGCGCACAGGAGCTGATGATCACGGCCAACGCCCACACGCCCGCCGCGCGGGTGCGTTCCTACGAGCTGATCGCCGACGCGTACGGCCTGCCCGGCGGCGCCTGACCCCGGGGCCGGGACGTGGGCGCCGCCGCCCACGCCCCGGCCGTACCGCCCGTCCGCGCGCTCGGGACCGCTCCGCTAGACGTCCACCGCCACGTACGTGATCTCCAGGTACTCGTCGATCCCCACGGCGCCGCCCTCGCGTCCGGTCCCGGACTGCTTGACGCCGCCGAAGGGCGCCGCGGGCGTGGAGACCACGCCCTTGTTGAGGCCGAGCATGCCCGTCTCCAGCTCCTCGGCGTAGCGGATCCCGCGCCGCAGGCTCTCCGTGAAGACGTAGCCGACCAGGCCGAACACGGTGTCGTTGGCCAGCCGGATCGCCTCGTCGTCGTCCTCGAAGGTGACGACCGGCGCGACCGGGCCGAAGATCTCCTCCCGCAGCATCGCCGCGTCCGGCGGCACGTCGGCCAGCACGGTCGGCGGGTAGAAGTAGCCGGGGCGGTCCGAGAGCGGGGCGCCGCCGGTGACCGCGCGGGCCCCGGCCGTCACGGCGTCGCGCACCAGGCGGTCCACCTTGTCCAGGCCCGCGCCGTCGATCAGCGGGCCGACCTGGGTGCCGGGCTCGGTGCCGCGGCCGACGACCATGGAGCCGAGCTTCTCGGCGAGCCGCCCGGTGAAGGCCTCGGCCAGCTCGCGGTGGACGTAGATCCGGTTGGCGGCCGTGCAGGCCTCGCCGATGTTGCGCATCTTGGCGATGGCCGCGCCTTCCACGGCCTTCTCCAGGTCCGCGTCCCGGCAGACGATGAGGGGGGCGTTGCCGCCCAGCTCCATGGAGGTGCGCAGCACCTGCCGCGCGCTCAGCTCGATGAGCTTCTGCCCGACGCCCGTGGAACCGGTGAAGGAGAGCTTGCGCAGCCGCGGGTCCCGCGTCAGGGGGTCGCTGATCTCCGCCGGGCGTGAGGTGGTCAGCACGTTGAGCACGCCGTCCGGCAGCCCGGCCTGCCCGAGGACCTCGGCGAGGGCGAGCATCGACAGCGGTGTCTGGTGGGCCGGCTTGACGATCATGGTGCAGCCCGCGGCGACGGCGGGGCCGATCTTGCGGGTGCCCATCGCCATGGGGAAGTTCCAGGGGGTGATCAGCAGCGCCGGGCCCACCGGCCGGCGCATCACCCAGATCCGGCCGTTGCCGTCGGGCGCGGTGCGCCAGCCGCCCTCGATCCGCACCGCCTCCTCGGAGAACCAGCGGAAGAACTCGGCGGCGTAGAGGACCTCGCCGCGCGACTCGGCGACCGGCTTGCCCATCTCCAGGGTCATCAGCAGGGCGAGTTCGTCCTGCCGCTCCACGATGAGCTCGTAGGCCCGGCGCAGGATCTCCCCGCGCTCGCGCGGCGCCGTGGCCGCCCATCCCTCCTGCGCGGCGGCCGCGGCGTCCATCGCCGCCTCGGCGTCATCGGCCCCGGCGTCCGGCACGGCACACAGCGACCGCCTGGTGGAGGGGTCCTCGACCTCGTACTCGCGCCCGTCGCTCGCCGGCCGCCAGCGGCCGCCGACGAGCAGTGCCTTCGGCACCCGCTCGACGACCAGCTGCTCGCGCTTGCCGTTCCCTTCGGTGCTGTCGCTCATGGCAGCTCCCTGCCTCTCGCGGACGTTCCGGACATCGGGTACCCCACCAGATTCGCATGAATGCCCCCGGTGCGCCGGGGTAGGCGCGGCCCTCGTGCGGTCACCGCGCCGCACGGAAGCGAACTACCGGAGGTCTGGTTCATGTCGGAGCGCAGTGCACTGTCCCGCAGGGGTTTCCTCTCCCGTACCGCGGCCGTCGGCGGTCTCGCCGCGGTCCCGGGGTTGCTGGCGGCCTGCAGCCGGACCCAGGTGGGCACCGGCGCGCCCACCGGCGACGGCGACCTGCTGGCCAGGCTGAGGAAGCAGGGGTACGTCCGGGTCGGGTTCGCGGGCGAGGCCCCGTACGGGTACCGGGACGGCAACGAGCTGGCCGGCGAGGCGCCCACCCTCCACCGGGAGATCTTCACGGCGCTCGGCGTACCGGAACTGCGGCCCACGCTCACCGACTTCGGCGCGCTCATACCGGGCCTGACCGCCGACCGCTTCGACGTGGTCAGCGCCGGGATGGCGATCACGCCCGACCGGTGCAGAAAGGTGATCTTCTCGGAGCCCGAGTTCGTCTCGCCGACCGCCCTGATGGTCCGCGAGGGCAACCCCAAGGGCCTGAGCGACCTGGTGTCCTGCGCCCGCGAGAAGGCCACCGTCGGCGTCCTCAGCGCGGCGGTCGAGGCGGACTACGCGGACGCCGCGGGGGTGCCGCTGACCTCGGTGAAGTCCCTGGCCAAGCAGCAGGACGGGGTGGACGCGCTGCTCGCCGGGCGGATCGACGCCTTCGCCCTGACCGGGATCTCGCTGCGCTGGCTGGCCCGCACCAACGACGGCGCCGCGGTGGAGGTGCTGGACCCCTTCCTGCCGGTGGTCGGCGGCCGCAAGCAGTACAGCCCGGGCGGCGCGGTGTTCCGGCAGGACGCGACCGCACTGCGCGACGCGTTCAACAAGGAGCTGGGGAGGATCACCGCCGACCCCGGCCGCTACACGTCCCTCATCGGGAAGTACGGCTTCACCAAGGCGGAGGTCCCGCCGGCGACCCTGCGCACCGCACAGCTGTGCAAGGCCTGAGGCGGCGCCTTGTCCTCGTCCCCGTACCTCCTCCGCGCCGGTGAACCCCTCTCCGGCCTCACGGAGTTCACGCACTCCCTGCCGAGCCTGGGGGCCGGCCTGTGGGTCACCGTGCAGGCCACCGTCCTGGGCGCGGCACTCGCGCTGCTGCTCGCCTTCGTCCTCGGCTTCATGGCGCGCTCGCGGCGGCTGCTCGTGCGCGGCGGCGCCCGGGTGGTCGTGGAGTTCTTCCGCGGCACCTCGCTGTACGTCCAGATGTTCTGGCTCTTCTTCGCGCTGCCGATCCTCGGCTTCAAGCTCGTGCCGCTCGCCTGCGCCGTGGTCGCCTTCGGGCTCAACTACGGGGCGTACGGCTCGGAGGTCGTCCGGGGCGCCCTCGACGCCGTGCCCGCCGGGCAGCGGGAGGCGGCGGTCGCGCTGAGCATGACGCCCTGGCAGCGGATGCGCCTGGTGGTCCTGCCGCAGGCCTGGCCGCAGATGATCCCGCCGCTCGGCAACCTGCTGATCCAGCTGCTGAAGTGCACGCCCCTGATGTCGTTGATCACCATCTCGGACCTCACCTTCCAGATGGACCAGCTCCGTTCGACCACCGGTGACACCGCGACGGCGTACCTGCTGCTCCTGGTCGTCTACTTCGTCCTGGCGTACGCGCTGACGCTGGCCGTGAACGGCCTGGAGTCCGTGGCCAAGGCACGGCTCGGGCAGCCGGCGGGAGGTCGGGCCTGATGTGGAGCTGGGAGACGGCCCGCGAGGGCCTGCCGCTGATCCTGCGCGGCTTCGGGATCACCCTGCTGGCCACGGTGCTGGGCTCGGCGCTCGCCGTCGTGCTGGGACTGGGGATCGCGGTGCTGCGGCGCACGGCCGGCCGCTGGGTGACGCTGCCGCTGCGGGCGGCCGTGGAGTTCGTGCGCTCGACGCCGGTGATGATCCAGCTCTTCGCGGTCTGGGTGCTGGTGCCGGGCCTGGACCCGCTGGTGATCGGGATCACCGTGCTCGGCGTGCACTACGCGACGTACACCTCGGAGGTGTACCGGGCGGGCATCGACGCGGTGCCGAAGGGGCAGTGGGAGGCGGCCGTCGCCCTGTCGCTGCCGCGGGCGCGCACCTGGTCCGCCGTGGTGCTCCCGCAGGCGGTGCGGAAGATCGTGCCCGCCCTCGGCAACTACGTGATCTCGATGTTCAAGGAGACGCCCTTCCTCTCGGTCATCACCGTCGACGAGATGGTGCACGAGGCGAACCGCTTCGGCAGTGACCACTTCGCCTACCTGGAGGCGTTCACCATCGCGGCCGTGGTCTTCCTGGTCGCGAGCTGCCCCACCTCGATCCTGATGCGGAAGCTGGAGAAGCGCCTTGCTCACTGAAGAGTCCACCGTCCCCGCCGGGTCGCCTCCCACGGCGCCCGCCGTCCGCTTCGACCGGGTGGTCAAGCGGTACGGGGAGAACACCGTGCTCGACCACCTCGACCTGGAGGTCGGCCGCGGGGAGCGCGTCACGCTGATCGGCCCGAGCGGTTCCGGCAAGACGACCATCCTGCGGCTGCTGATGACCCTGGAGCGGGTCACCGAGGGCGTCATCCACGTGGAGGGCACGCCCTTCTCCCACATGCCGGGCCGCGGCGGGCGGCTCGTGCCGGCCGACGAGCGGCACCTGCGCGCCACGCGGCGCCGGATCGGCATGGTGTTCCAGCACTTCAACCTCTTCCCGAACATGAAGGTGCTGGACAACGTCACCGAGGCCCCGGTGCACGTCCTCGGCATGGACCGCGACGAGGCCGCCGAGCGCGCCCGCGGGCTGCTGGAGCTGGTGGGTCTCGCCGACAAGCAGGACGCCCACCCCACCCGGCTCTCCGGCGGCCAGCAGCAGCGTGTCGCCATCGCCCGGGCGCTGGCGATGCGGCCCGACATCCTGCTGCTGGACGAGGTGACCTCGGCGCTCGACCCCGAACTGGTGGCCGGTGTGCTGGACGTGCTCAGGGACATCGCCCGCGGCACGGACATCACGCTGCTCTGCGTCACCCACGAGATGGGGTTCGCCCGGGACGTCTCGGACCGCGTACTGATGTTCGACGGCGGCCGGGTCGTCGAGTCGGGTCCGCCGGAGCGGATTTTCGGCTCCCCGGAGCACGCCAGGACCCGGGAATTCCTCGGTGCGGTGCTCTGAGGAAAATTGGTCCGTGCCCTTGGCATATGCCAGAGTGGCGCGTTCCTGCGTATACGCCTGAGGCCCCGTACGGAAAGCGCCAACGGGCTCTACTGCAAACAACATTGAGGCTATCGTGGAATCCGGCCCAGCTGCCGGGCCCGCCCGTCGTGCCCGGCAGCCGTGACCAGCAGCTACAGCAAGGACGCAAACGGTCACACCTGTAGGGGGACACCGTGGCGCTTGAGCACCGACAGGTCGCGCCGGTCTACGCGGTCCAGCACGCGCTGCGCGTGCTCGAGACCGTGGACAAGCACAGGAACGGCGTCACCGCCGAGCAGCTCGCCCGCGAAATCGGGGTACCCATCGCCTACCTCGGCCAACTCCTCGCGATGCTCAACCGCGAGCGCTACCTCAACGCCCTGCCCGGCGGCGGGTACGCGGTCGGGGAGTCGCTGGTCCTGCTGGGCAGCGCCAGCCGCGACCTGGCCCTCGGCGAGAAGATCAAGAAGATCCTGACGGCCCTGCGCGACGAGGTCGGCGCGGCCGTCTACTTCAGCCGCTACGACGACGGCGAGGTCAAGATCGTCGACTTCGCCGACGGCCCGGCGGCACCCAAGGTCAACGAGTGGGTGGACTTCCGCTTCGCCGCCCACGCCAGCGCGGTCGGCAAGTGCCTGCTCACCCAACTCGACCACAACGGACGCCGCGACCACCTGTCCCGGCACAAGACGGTACGGCTCACCTCCAAGACGACGATCAGCGAGAAGCTGCTGCTGACCAAGCTGGAGAGCCAGCCGGCCAGCACCCCGACCCTGGACATCCAGGAGTACGCGATCGGCACGGTCTGCGCCGCGATCCCGATCACCGTCGGAAAGGCGGTCGGCTGCCTCGCCCTCTCCCTGCCCGTCACCCAGGCCCACCGCCTCAAGGGCGCGGCCGACACCCTCAACGAGCGGGCGGCGCCGGTGCTGCTCTCACTGACCCTCTGAGGCCGCGACGACGCACGCACCCGACCGGACACGACGAAGGGCGCCCCTCCCGGAGGAGGGGCGCCCTCTCGCTGTGCGCCGCCAGGGACTCGAACCCCGAACCCGCTGATTAAGAGTCAGCTGCTCTGCCAGTTGAGCTAGCGGCGCGTGCAGGACAATCATACGGGGTCCAGGGGGGTGCTCATGACCACGCCCGCCGGCCCCGGGGCCTGACCGGCCCCCTCGCCGAACTCCCGTACGGCCGCCCGCCACGCGGGCATGCTGAGGGGCCCGGCAAGAGGGGGGAGGTATGCCGGGCCCGTCAGCGTGGGGGGAGGGGGTGTGGCTTTTGGGGGGTGTTGTTGTCTTTGGGGGTACTACGCCCGGGACCTACCAGGCGATGTCATTCGCGTGGATGACGAGGTTGGGCGCCGTCCACGCGATGTCACCGGCCGGTGCAGGCTGCGCGGATGCTGCGCTCGCGCCGATCAGCCCCATCGAGATGGAAGCGACGACGCCCAGTGCGACACGGAGGGCGAAGCGGCGAATCGAAGTCATGGCAGGCCTGTCCTGGGGGTGTGAGCTGGGGTATTGCTGGTGGAGGTGCTGCGCCGGTCTGGGGGAACCGTACGACTGACTGAATTCTGTCGGACGCCGGGCCGCTGGTCTGTAGTTTTCGCGTTCCGGATTCGGACATGGCCCTATGCGGACACATGGGACCGGATGGGCCCCGAAGGGTCCATACACGAGCCCCGCCCCTTAACCTGATCGAAGCCGGGGGTGACGTGAAGCATTGGGGGTGCGAGCAGTGACCGACGACCTTCTGCGCGCCCGGGCGCAGGAACTCTACGCCCTGGCACTCGCCGAGGCCGACTGGACACCGGAGAGCGTCTGTTCACTCACCGGCTGGTCGCGCGAAGAACTGGACGAAGCCCTGCGCTGCCTGGCGGAACTGGGGCTCGCGGCCCAGTTCCCCTCCTCCCGCAGCGGCTGGTCGGTGCACTCCCCCGCGACGGCGATGGCCCAGCTCATCGAGGGCAGCCGCCGGCGCACCGAGGAACTGGTCGGCACCATCACCCACGCCCACACCGCGCTCAGCCAGGTGGCGTCCGAATTCCAGCCAGTGCACATGCGGCAGCTGGCGGAGGCGCGCATCGAGGTCGCCGCCCAGCCGTCCCAGATCGCGGCGATCCTGGACGAGGCGGCGAGCACCGTCACGACCGAGATCCTGTCGATGCACCCCAGCGCGCTGCCCGAGGACCACCTCTTCGAGGCGGACGACCGCAACCGTGAGGCGCTCAGCCGGGGCGTCGCGATGCGCTCCATCCACCTGGCCACGGCCGCGGCCGTGCCGCACGTGCGCGCTCACCTGCGGACCATGGTCAACGACGGCGGCGAGGTCCGTACGGCGGCGACGGTGCCCATGAAGCTGATCATCGTCGACCACACCCTCGCCATCGTGCCGCCGCTCGGCCCCGAGGCCCACTCCGAGCGGAGCCCGGGCTCCGCCATGGTGCTGCGCAGCCCCGCCATGGTGGCCGTGCTGCGGCAGATGTTCGAGCACTGCTGGGCCGCGGCCTCGGACCTGTTCACCGACGACGTCGGCGCCGCCCCCGCCGCACGGCACCGGGAGGTCGTCCGGCTGCTCGCCTCCGGGCTCACGGACGAGGCCATCGGCCGGAAGCTGGGCCTGTCCGACCGGACGGTACGGCGGATAGTGGCCGAGCTGATGCAGCAGATAGGGGCGGACAGCCGGTTCCAGGCGGGGGTGAAGATGGTCCGCCTCGGATGGCTGGACGACGACCCCGCGCTCCTGGACGACGTGGTCGGGAGCACCCCCACAGGTCCGGTAGGATCCTCTCTGTCGGTGAGCGCCGCTAGCTCAACTGGCAGAGCAGCTGACTCTTAATCAGCGGGTTCGGGGTTCGAGTCCCTGGCGGCGCACAGCGAGAGGGCGTCCTTCCTTCGGGAAGGGCGCCCTCGCTCATTTGTGCGGCAAGGGCGGCGTCCCGGGTGACTCGGTGCGAAAATATCCCGTAACGATGATGTGAGGGCTCTACGGGGGCTCACGAGGAGGCCATGCGCGCGCACGATCCGCCGCCGCCCGGCACGGGCAGGGAGGCCCGGCCGAGTCCAGGGGCCGCCTCGCCCGGGGGCCTGCTCGACCTGCTGCAGGTCGCGGCGATGGTGCTGGACCGGACCGGTCACATCGTGCTGTGGAGCCCAGAGGCCGAGCGTCTGTTCGGTTACTCGGCGGCCGAGGCGCTGGGCCAGAACGCCGGTCTGCTGCTGGTGGCGCCGGACAAGCTGGAGCTGGTCACCGAGCTGTTCAAGCAGGTCAGGGCGGGTGCCATCTGGCAGGGCGTGTTCCCGATCGTGCACGCCGACGGCACGACCCGCGACGTGGAGTTCCGCAACATGCGGATGCACGACGTGGACGGCGGCGTGTACGCGCTGGGCCTGGGCGCCGACCTCTCCACGGTGCGGCGCGTGGAGACGGACATGGCGCTGTCCGCCAGCCTCGTCGACCAGTCCCCGATCGGGCTCGCCGTCTTCGACACCGACCTGCGGATCGTGCGGGTCAACCGGGCCATGGAGGAACTGCACGGCCTGCCCGCCGCGGCCATGATCGGGCGCGGGGTGCGGGAGATCTCGCCCGGCGCGGAGTTCCGGGCGATGGAGGCCCGGATGCGGCAGGTGCTGGAGACCGGGGAGCCGCTGCTGGACCTGGAGACGGTGGTGCGGACCTACGCCGACCAGGAGCATGACCACGCCTGGTCGGTCTCGTACTACCGGATCCAGGACCCCACCGGGCGGGTGCTGGGCCTGGCCGCGTCGATCGCGGACTTCACCGAGCGCCACCAGGCGGCCGAGGAGATCGCCGAGGCCCGCGGCCGGCTCGCGGTGATCGCCGAGGCCGGCACCCGGATCGGCACCACGCTGGACCTGCAGCAGACCGCACGGGAGCTGGCCTCGGTGGTGGTGCCGACGCTCGCCGACATCGCCACCGTCGACGTGCTGGACGAGGTGCTGCGCGGCGGCCCGGTGCCCAAGGTGCGGGCCCAGCAGTCGGCCGAGTTCCGGGCGCTGGCCGTCGCCGCCGCCGAGTCCGGCGAGGCGATCGGCGCCGTCGACCCGGTCGGCGAGCTGGCCCGGTACCCCGACGACCGGCTGATCACCAAGATCGTGCGGGAGGGCCTGCCGGTGGTCGTGCACCGGGTGAGCAGCCGCATGCTGCGCCGCATAGCCCGCGACGAACGGGCCGCCGCCCAGCTGAAACGGGCGGGGGCGCACTCCTACCTCGCCGCGCCGCTGATCGCCCGCGGCGAGGTGCTGGGGGCGGTGGGGATGTTCCGCACCCGCAACCAGAAGCCCTTCGACGACGAGGACCGGACCCTGGCGCTGGAGCTGGCCGCCCGGGCCGCGATCTCCATCGACAACGCCCGGCTGTACGCGGGCGAGCGCAACGCGGCCCTGACCCTGCAGCGCAGCCTGCTGCCGCACGAGCCACCGCGCGTGGACGGGATCGAGATCTCCGCGCGCTACATCCCCGCCGTCCGGGAGGTCGGCGGGGACTGGTACGACGTCCTGCAGCTGCGGGACGGCAAGGTCGGCCTGATCGTCGGCGACGTGATGGGCAAGGGCCTGCACGCGGCCGCGATCATGGGCCAGCTGCGGACGGCGACCCGGGCCTTCTCCCGGCTCGACCTGCCGCCGCACGAGGTGCTGGCGCACCTGGACAACATCACCGGCAGCGCCGAGGGCGACTTCATCGCCACCTGCGTCTACGCCGTCTGCGACCCGGCGACCGGCCGCTGCCAGTTCGCCACCGCCGGGCACCTGCCGCCGGTGCTGGTGCCGCCCGGCGGCCGCGCCGAGCTGATCGACCTGCCCAGCGCGGTGCCGCTGGGCGTCGGCGGCATCCGCTTCCGCACGGTGGAGCGCAAGCTCCCCGAGGGCACCTTGCTGGCGCTGTTCACCGACGGGCTGGTCGAGGACCGCCGGCAGTCCATCGACGTGGGGCTGCGCACGCTGATGCGCGCGCTCAAGCTCAAGAGCCGCAACCGCTCGCTGGAGGACACCTGCGACGTCGTCCTGGGCGCCCGGCTGCAGTCACCCGACGACGACGTCGCCCTGCTGCTGGCCCGGATGGGGGCACCGGCGGCGGGCGACGACGAACAGGCCGACGACGAGCCGCCCGGCTTCGAGGCGGCCGACGGGAGCTGAGCCGCGGCTCCCGGCTCGCGGTGCTCGGTCCGCGCTCCCCGGTCCGCGCTTCCCGGTCCAAACTTCCCCGTCCGCGGTCCTGCCGCTGGTCACCCGCACACAACCAGACCAAATCGCTCATACGACCGGTTAACAACTCGTTTCACACCTTGCGATCAAGACGGGCATTCAGGGACGCTGGGACCGCAGGACATGTATGCGCCAAACGGACCTATGCGCCCTTACCGGTGAACGAAAGGGTCCGTTTCGGCGGCTTTTTCGTGTGGGGCCCTGGGGAGGGCCCTCAGGGGGCAAGGGGGGTGAATTCAGGCGTTACCTCACGGTCGTGCGGTCGTTGACGAGTCATAGTCGGCCTCACGCGACCCGGAGGCCACAGAACGCCCACGCATGCCCCGGGGGCGGGGGGCCGCAGCGCCCGGGGCGCCGACACCGCCGCGACAGCGGCGCGACATGCTTCGGGGGGAGCATCCACATGCCGCCGACACCCGGCGCCCAGCAGTACACGACCGACCCCAGGGCCGGCACAGCCGTGCCCGTCATACCCCAGCAGTCCCGTCCCGGCCCGTCCCGGCCGGACCCCGGCGCGGCCGCGCCCCGGTACGACTACGAGCACTACAGCAGACTCGCGGGCCCGCTCACGGAGCCGGAGCCCGGCGTCCCGTACCGGGTGAAGTACCGCAGCCTGCTCTCCGAGGAGCCCCACCGGATACGCGCGGCGCTGCTGCTCGGCGCGGCCCCGGTGCTCTCGGCGGTGCTGCTCGTCTGGCTGATGCAGCCGGCCCACTGGACCCGCCGGGAGAACGCGCCGGGCTGGATGGTCGCCTGCGACGCCGTGATGCTGATATCCATCGGCCTGATCGAGCTCTTCCGGCTGATCAACGTGACGTCCAACGCCCACGCGACGCTCGTCGCGCGCGATCCGGTACCCGTGGTCCCGGAGAAGGGCAGCAAGGTCGCCTTCGTGACCACCTTCGTGCCGGGCAAGGAGCCCCTGGCGATGGTGCGGGCGACCCTGGAGGCCGCGGTCCGCCTGCGGCACCGCGGCACACTGCACGTCTGGCTCCTGGACGAGGGGGACGACCCCGACGTCAAGCGCCTCTGCGAGCGCCTGAACGTACGCCACTTCACCCGCAAGGGCGTCGAACGCTGGAACCGGCCCAGCGGCGCCTTCCGCGCCCGCACCAAGCACGGCAACTACAACGCCTGGCTCGACGCCCACGGTGACGACTACGACTTCTTCGCCTCCGTCGACACCGACCACGTCCCGCTCCCCAACTTCCTGGAGCGGATGCTCGGTTACTTCCGCGACCCGGACATCGCCTTCGTCGTCGGGCCGCAGGTCTACGGCAACTACGACAGCGCCGTCACCAAGGCCGCCGAGAGCCAGCAGTTCCTCTTCCACGCGCTCATCCAGCGGGCCGGCAACCGCTACGGCTCCCCCATGTTCGTCGGGACCAACAACGCGGTGCGCGTCAGCGCCCTCAAGGGCGTCGGCGGGCTGTACGACTCCATCACCGAGGACATGGCCACCGGCCTGGAACTCCACCGGCACCGCAACCCCGCCACCGGCCGCAGATGGCGCTCGGTCTACACCCCGGACGTGCTCGCCGTCGGCGAGGGGCCGACCTCCTGGACCGACTTCTTCACCCAGCAGCTGCGCTGGAGCCGCGGCACCTACGAGACGCTCATCAAGCAGTTCTGGAGGGTGCCGTTCACCCTCTCCCCGGGGCGCCTGCTCAACTACACGCTGATGGTCGTCTACTACCCGATGACCGCCGTCAACTGGGTGCTGGGCGGCCTCAGCTGCGCGCTCTTCCTCGGCCTGGGCGCCTCCGGCATCCAGATCGACTCCGAGGTCTGGATGATGCTCTACAGCGACGCGGCGGCGCTGCAGATCGGCCTGTACGTGTGGAACCGGCGGCACAACGTCAGCCCCCACGAGCCGGAGGGCTCCTCGGGCGCGGCGGGCATGGTGATGTCGGCGCTGTCCGCGCCGATCTACGCCCGTTCGCTGATGGACGCGGTGCTGCGGCGCAAGAGCAGGTTCGTGGTCACGCCCAAGGGCGACTCCGCGAGCCCGGACCGGCTGCTGTCCACCTTCCGCATCCACCTGTTCTGGCTGCTCGTCTTCGGCGGCTCGCTCGCCGCCAGCTTCTTCAACGGCCACAGCCACGTGGCGATGCGCACCTGGGCGACGCTGGCGTTCGTCCTGGCGCTGGCGCCGGTCGCCGTCTGGTCCCTGTCCCTCGTCCGTGCCAGGAGCGCCGCCCGATGAGCTACCGACCCAGCCGCAGACTGCGGAAGATCGCCGTCGGGGGCACGGCCGTGGGGGTGCTCGCCGGGATGAACGCGCCCGCGATCTACGGCTACTCCGCCGCGAAGTACCACGACTACAAGATCAACCAGCCCGAGTACAAGGCCGCGTACGGCCACTGGGACCTGGTCGAGGTCCCCGAGGAGTTCCGGGTCAACGCCATCCACGCGGCGCTGCTGCGCACCGGGAAGGTGCTGCTGATCGCCGGTTCCGGCAACGACGAGCGGAACTTCAAGGCCAAGTCGTTCAAGAGCGTGCTCTGGGACCCGGTGGAGAACACCTTCAAGGAGGTCGACACCCCCAAGGACATGTTCTGCGCCGGCCACAGCCAGCTCGCCGACGGCACCCTGCTGGTGGCCGGCGGCACCGCCCGCTACGAGAAGCTCAAGGAGGCCGTGGACCGGGCGGGCGGCGCGATGCTCATCAAGAACGAGGACCCGGACGAGCCGCGGAACTTCCCCAAGGGCACGGTCTTCGTCAACAACGAGAACGGCCGCTCGTTCCGGTCGGAGTTCCCCGTCAACGTGCCCCGCGCCAAGAAGACCGTCGACGCCCGGACCGGCGAGGTCACCGTCACGGCGAGCGAGGCGCGGGTGTTCGTGCAGTCGCTGGTCAAGGGCGAGAAGGGCATCGTCAACACCGCGGCGCAGTACGGGATCAGGGGCCTTTCGGGCGAGGACCGGGAGAACCTCTACGGGCTGGCCACCAAGCTCGGCCTGGACAAGAAGGACTTCCAGGGGATCAAGGAGACTTACGAGTTCGACCCGGTCGCCGAGGCCTACGTCCCGGTCGACCCGATGAAAGAGGCCCGCTGGTACCCGACGCTGGTCACCCTCGCCGACGGCCGTGTGCTGTCGGTCTCCGGGCTGGACGACATCGGCCAGGTCGTGCCGGGCAAGAACGAGGTCTACGACCCGAGGACCCGCAGGTGGACGTACACCACCGAGCGGTACTTCCCCACCTACCCGGCGCTGTTCCTGATGAAGGGCGGGAAGATCTTCTACTCGGGCGCCAACGCGGGGTACGGGCCGGCCGACGAGGGCCGGGTCCCGGGTGTGTGGGACCTGCGCACCAACCGCTTCACCCCGGTGGGCGGGCTGGAGGACGCCGGGGACCTGGAGACCGCGGGCTCGGTGCTGCTGCCGCCCGCGCAGGACCAGAAGGTGATGGTGCTGGGCGGCGGCGGGGTCGGCGAGTCGCACTCCTCGACCACCCGCACCGCCGTGGTGGACCTGGACGCCGCGGACCCGCGCTACACGACCGGTCCCGACCTGCCCGAGCCGACCCGGTACCTGAACACGGTGATCCTGCCCGACGACACCCTGTTCACCACCGGCGGCTCCCGCGACTACCGGGGCCGCGGCGCCAGCGACGTCCTGCGGGCGCAGATCTACGACCCGGCGGACAACGCCTTCCGGGAGGCGGCCGACCCGTCGGTGGGCCGCAACTACCACTCCGAGGCGCTGCTGCTGCCCGACGGCCGGGTGGCGGTCTTCGGGTCCAACCCGCTCTTCGGGGACGCGGCCGACACCAAGCCGGGCTTCTTCGAGCAGCGGATCGAGGTCTACACCCCGGCGTACCGCTACCGGGACTCCCGGCCCTCGCTCGGCGAGGGCCCGGCGTTCGTCCGGCGCGGCGGCACGGCCACGTACCCGACGGCGTACGCGGAGCACATCGAGACGGCACGGCTGATGCGGCCGAGCGCGGTCACCCACGCCACCGACGTGGAGCAGCGGTCGATCGCGCTGGACGTGCGACGGGGGAAGGGGACGGTGAGCGTGACCGTCCCCGCGGACCCGTCGATCGTGCCGCCGGGCTGGTACATGCTGGTCGTCACCGACGACGAGGGCACGCCCTCCGAGGCGCGCTGGGTGCGGGTGACCTGAGGCCGGGGGCCCGGCGCGCGGTCAGGAGGCCGCGCGCCGGGCCAGCCCCAGGGCGTACTCGGGCCACCAGTCGCCCGCCTGCGGGCCGCCCTTGCAGGTGCCGTCGGAGTCGCCGGGGCGCTTGATCCACAGGTAGGCGTCGACGAGTCCGTCGCCGGTGTCGGTGGTGGGCGGGGTGCCCAGACCGCGGCCGGGCGGGTTGCACCAGGCCTCGTCGTGGGCGCCGTCGAGGGGGCCGCGGCCGTTGCGGCTGGTGTCGATGACGAAGTGCTTGCCGCCGAGCCGGGCGGACAACTTCCTGCCGTACGCGGTGTTCGCGGCGGTGGTGTAGAAGTTCGAGGTGTTGAGGGCGAAGCCGTCGGCACCGGCGATGCCGGCCGCGCGCAGCGGTCCCGCCAGGCGCGCGGGGTCGCTGACCCAGCCGGAGTTGCCGGCGTCGAGGTAGACCCGTGCGCGGGGAAGCGCGCCGAGGGTGTCCACGGCGTGGGTCAGCAGGGCGTAGCGCTCGTCGTGGAACTCGGCCGGTGTGCAGCCGTCGACGAGGTGGGTGAGGGCGTCCGGTTCGAGGACCACCAGGGCCTCGCGGTCGCCGATGCCGGCCGCGACCTCGGCCACCCAGGCGCGGTAGGCGGCGCCGTCGGCGGCACCGCCCCGTGAGTACTGGCCGCAGTCGCGGTGCGGGATGTTGTAGAGCACGAGCACGGGCACCCG
Organism: Streptomyces sp. NPDC005722; assembly: GCF_040630935.1. Lineage (NCBI taxonomy): Bacteria > Bacillati > Actinomycetota > Actinomycetes > Kitasatosporales > Streptomycetaceae > Streptomyces > Streptomyces sp. NPDC005722. Next base: position 149,553 of record NZ_JBEXYN010000007.1, on the reverse strand, counting down.
GTCGTCGCGGGCGGCGGACTCGGTGTAGGTCCTGGCCCGCGCCTCGGCGTCGTCCTGGCCGATCCACTCGGCGACGGGCCGGCCGGCGATCCTCTCCAGCAGTTCGGCGTCGGCCTCCCGGCCGCCCGCGCGCCACTGCGCCACCTGCCGGGCCGCGGCCGTGTCGGGGTTGACCCAGAACGGCGCCCCCGCCGTGCTCGCGGGGCTGCTGCTCCGGTCGTCTCCACCCTTGTCCTGGTTCCCCCCGGGCCTGCCGGTGCCGAAGCAGCCGCCGAGGGCGACGGAGAGGAGTCCGGCGGCGGACACGGCGCACGCCGCTCTGCGCAGCGGGCCGGTGTTGGTGCCGAACATCCACTCCCCCTTGGATGGCGGGACGAGACCGGTCGTCCTCAATCCTGACATACCGAACCCTCAACAGGCCCTGGGATCGGGCCAGTCCGCGACTTTCCCGTCGAATGCCGCGTCTCGTCCGCATGGCAGAATCCCCCGGCGAAGCCGTGGCCGCCGAGGGCTGGAGCCGTACGTGACAGAGCACCCGACGCACAGTGCGCGCGAGCTGCGGCTCGCCGAGGTCTTCGTGGAGTTCGCCGACACCCTGGACGGCGACTTCGACGTGGGCGTCTTCCTGGAGCGGGTGGCCGACCGCTGCGTGGAGATGCTGGACGTGACGGCGGCCGGGCTGCTGCTGGACGACGGCCGCGGGGAGCTGCGGACCGCGGCCGGCCGCGGCGGGGCGGGCGAACTCCTCGGGCGGCAGCGGGAGGAGGGGCCGTGCCTGGAGTGCTACCGGGGTTCCGACGTGGTCACCGCCCCGGACCTGGCGCGCTGCGACGACCGCTGGCCGCGCTTCGCCCCGCTCGCCCGCGACCGGGGCTTCCACGCGACGTACGCCGTGCCGCTGCGGCGCAGGGCGCAGGTGATCGGGGCGCTCAACCTGTTCCGGGAGGTGCCGGGCGATCCGCCGCGCGGTGACGTGGCGCTGGCCCGGGCCTTCGCGGACGCCGCCGCCGTCGGGATCCTCCAGGAACGGGCCCGGCAGCGGCAGGAGTCGCTGGCGGCCCAGTTGCAGGCCGCGCTGGACAGCCGGGTCGTGCTGGAGCAGGCCAAGGGCATGCTGGCGGAACGCTGGGGCGTCGGTGTGGACGAGGCGTTCACGGCGCTGCGGCGGTACGCGCGCACCCACCGGGTGCGGCTGGCGGACCTGGCCGCGGGCGTGGTGGGCGGCGCGGTGGACTCCGACGCCCTGCGGGGGCCCGGCGGTTGACGCGCGGTGCCCGTGGCCGGCGCGGGCGAACACCCGTGCCGGAGCGGCGGTTCCGGCACCCGGTGCGGACCCTCCCCGAACACGGTCACGGGTCCGGGGCGCGGGCCGGGATCGTCGCGCCCAGGTCGACCAGCCGCCCGACGTCGGAGGTCAGCGGCCGTACCCGCGCGTCCCCGGGGTTCGCGGCCGGTCGCAGTCCGCGGCCACGGCGGCCCCTCTCGGCACGGCGCCGGCCGGCGGCCCGCCCGGCCGGGCCCCGGGTCCGTCCTCGGCCGGTCCCGTGCCGGGGCGCCGGGCATAGGGTGGGGCGCACCACCCCGGACCCCGGTGGCGTCCCGTCCCGTTCCCGTCCCTGCCGCACTCGCCAGGCTCCCGTTCCCGGAGACGTCCCATGTCCGACGACGCCACAGACGCCACGCCCCTGATCCACCGGCGCACCGACGGGTCCAGCACCCTGGTGACGCTCGGCGGCGCCGTGGACGCGCTCACCGCACCCGGGGTGTCCGCCGCCCTGGACGCGCTGACCGGCGCCGGCCGCCCGGACATCGTGGTGGACCTGCGGCCGGTTGAGTTCATCGACTGCAGCGGCCTGTCGGCGCTGGTGCGCGCCCGGCGCCGCGCCGAGGAACGCTCCGGGCGGGTACGGCTGGTGTGCCGGGACGAGTTCACGCTGCGCACGCTGCGGGCCACCCGGCTGACCCGGTGCTTCACCATCCTGCGCGACTGGCCGGAGCCCCCCGGCTGACGCGCGCGCCCGCCCGCGCGCCCCCAACACGCCCTAGCCCGGCCGCGTTCAGGTGTTCTAGCCTGACCGAGCGGCCCTGGACCCCGGTCGCCGGAAGTGCCTCCTACGCCTCCAGGACGTGGTCCGGCCATGGCCAAGCTCGCGGCCTCCTCACGACTGTCCCTGTCCGATCCGCGCAGATCCGCACTCGACGTCTCCTGGACCTTCTCCCTGCGGCGCGCCCCCGGCGGCGAGGCCCTGGCCGCCCGGATGAGCGGTGCGGCGCTGGAGACCCTGGCGTACGGGCCCGCCGCGCAGCGGGTGGCCGAGGCGGTCGCGGTCGCCTGCGGCTACGTCGTCGCGTACGGGCAGGCGCCCCGGTTCCGCGTCACCCTGGGCGTGGACGGCGGCCGTTGTGCGGTGTGCGTGACCGACACCGGTTACGGCCGGCCGCCCGGCGGGTCCGCGCAGGGGCCGGCGGAGCCGCCGTCCCCGGACGAGACCACCCGGCTGTGCCGGACGCTGACCGGCACCGGCACGGGCGGGCCGCTGGACGGGGTGCAGGTGCACCACACGGCCGACGGCGCGGTGCTGGTGCGCTTCCGCGCCCGGCTGCCCGAACCGGGCGGTCCGGGGCGCGCCCACCGTCTCTCCCCTGACGCGCCGGACCACTCCCGCGGTCCCGGCGCCCGAGGGTGAGGAGCGCCCGGCCGGCGGCTCCGGGAGGAGCGGACCGCGGGCCGGGCGCTGTGACCCCTCGTGGGGTGCGGGAGGCGTGGAGGTGCCGTCAGACCGCCGGGGTGAGCCGCACGGTCCGCCCCTCGCGGGCCGAGACGGCGGCCGCCTCGATGACCGCGAGCGCGTCGGCGGCCTCGCGGGCGGTGACCGGCGGGGCGGTGCCGTCGCGCAGGGCGGCGGCGACGGCCGCGTAGTACGCGGGGTAGTCGCCGGGCACGGTCGGCACGGGGCGCACGTCGTCGCCCGCGCCCAGCACGCCCCATTCGGCCTCCGGTTCGGTGCCCCACACTGCGCCGGGCGCCGGGCGGGCGCCGTCGCGCAGTTCCGCCTCCTGCGGGTCCAGACCGTGCTTGACGTAGCCGGCGGCGCTGCCGAGCACCCGGAAGCGGGGGCCGAGCTGCGCGGTGGTGGCGCTCATCCACAGGTGGGAGCGGACGCCCCCGGCGTGGGTGACGGCCACGAAGGCGTCGTCGTCGACCTGGGCGCCGGGGCGGCGCACGTCGAGCTCGGCGTAGACGGAGACGGCGGGGCCGAAGAGGGTGAGCGCCTGGTCGACGAGGTGGCTGCCGAGGTCGTAGAGCAGACCGCCGACCTCGGCGGGGTCGCCGGACTCGCGCCAGCCGCCCTTCAGGCTCGGCCGCCACCGCTCGAAGCGGGACTCGAAGCGCCACACGTCGCCCAGCTCGCCGCGCTCCAGCAGCCCGCGCAGGGTGAGGAAGTCGTTGTCCCAGCGGCGGTTCTGGAAGACCGAGAGCAGCAGGCCCCGCTCGTCGGCGAGGTCCGCGAGGGCGTGCGCCTCGGCCGCGGAGCCGGCGACCGGCTTGTCGACGACGACCGCGAGCCCGGCCTCCAGGGCGGCGGTCGCCAGCGGGACGTGGGTCCTGTTCGGCGAGGCCACGACGATCAGGTCGAGCTCGCCGGCCCGCTTCCACAGCTCGTCCGGGGTGCCGGCCAGGCGGACGTCCGGGTACTCGGTGCGGGCCTGCGCCTGGCGCTCCGGGTTGCTGGTGACGACGGTGTCCAGGACGAGGCCGTCGGTGGTGGCGAGCAGCGGGGCGTGGAAGACCGAGCCGGCCAGACCGTAGCCGACCAGCCCGACGCGAAGAGGTGCGGGAGACATGCGACCACTTAAGCAACGCTGTTGCCAAAGTGCAAGGGAAGCCGACAATGGGGAACGTGAACAGGGGAATCTCCGGGGCCAACCTGCCCGCGCTGCGCAGCCACAACGCCGCCCTCGTGCTGGGCCTGCTGCGGACGGCGACGGCCGGCGGGGGCACGGGCATCAGCCGTCTGGAACTGGCCGAGCGCACCGGGCTCACCCCGCAGGCGGTCAGCAAGATCACCGCGCGGCTGCGGGCCGACGGACTGGTCGACGAGGCGGGACGGGGCGCCCCCACCGGCGGCAAGCCGCGCACCCTGCTGCGCCTGGCGCGCCGGGCCCGCTACGCCGCCGGGGTGCACCTGGACCGCGACGAACTGACCGTGGTGCTCGCCGACCTCGCGGGCGGCGTGGTGGACGCCAGGACCGTCCCGCTGGACCTCGGCCGCCCGGCCGGGGAGGTGCTGGAGGCCGTGGCGGACCTGGTCCGGGAGACCGTCGGCGCGACGCCCGGCGCGGACGGGGCGGTGCTCGGCGCCGGACTCGCCTGCCCGGGCCCGCTCGACCACACCGCGGGGGTGCTGCACCGCGTCACGGGCCTGCCGGGGTGGGAGGGCTACCCGCTGCGCGACGCGCTGGCCGCGCACCTCGGGCTGCCGGTCGTGCTGGACAAGGACACCAACGCCGCCGCGCTCGCCGTGCTCCCGCCCGGCGCCGGGGGCGAGGACGTCGGAGAGGGCGGAGACGACGGGCCGGGGCCGGGCGCAACGGGCGCCGGGGACTCGTTCGGCTACCTGCACCTGGGCACCGGGCTCGGCGCGGGCCTCGTGCTGGACGGCACCCTGCACCGCGGTGCCCGCACCGGCGCGGGCGAGTTCGGCCACCAGGCGGTCGCCCTGGACGGGCCCGAGTGCGCCTGCGGCAACCGGGGCTGCCTGGAGGCGCTGTGCCTGGCCGCCGTCGGCCGCGGCGACACCGCCGGGGCCGCGCGGCTGCTCGGCGTCGGCGCCGCCAACCTGGTCTCGCTGCTGGACATCGACCGGGTCGTGCTCGGCGGCCGTACGGTGCTGGCGGACCCCGGGCTGTTCGCGCGCGAGGTGGCCGCCGCCATGGACCCGCGCACCCTGCGGGCGGCCGGCCGTACGGTGCCGGTCACCGTCGCGCCGGCGGGCCGGCGGGTGGTCGCCGAGGGGGCCGCGCTGCTGGCGCTGGCGCCGCTCTTCGGCCAGACGGCGGTGGGCTAGCCGCCCGTACGGGTACGGCGGGCGGGCCCGCGCCGCGTCGTGCGGTGATATCAGCGGATGACCGTGAGAGCTTCGCTGCCCATGAGGTGGTGCAGCGCTCTGGCCGTCGCGGCGGCCGCGGTCGTGGCGGCGGCCCCCCGGACACCCGTGGAGCCCTTCCCGGTCGACGCCCGGCTGCTGGACGGCCCGCCGGTCTACACGGCGGGGGCCGGACCCCGCGAGTTCCGGGTGGAACTGGAGAACACCTCGCGCGGGCCGCTGCGCGACGTCCACCCGGTCCTCGTCTTCGTCGACCGCGGACGGAAACTGACGGCCGGGCAGATCCGCCTGGAGTACCGGAAGGCGACGTCCGTCGCGGGGGCCGGGAACACCGCCCGGGACCGCACGTGGCGGCCGGTGGCCGTCGAGCACACGGACAACGACGAGAACATCGCCGTGCTGGGCGGCGCGCACGGGCCGGGCACCACGCTCCCCCCGCGCCGGAAGGTGGCGATCGCGCTGCGGCTGCGCTTCACCGCGGACACACCCGCCGGGCCGGTCACCGCGTCGGCCACGATCATGGAGCGGCGCGGCCAGGACGGCGACTGGGTCGGGGAGTCCACCGGCTACGAATTCGACGTCGTACCGTCCCGGCACGCCCCGGCCGGGCCGCAGTCCCCGCGCCCCGGCCGGACCGGCGAGGAGGGGCGGCCCGACGGCGGTGAGGACGGGGACGGCGGCGGGGGCACCGGCGCCGGACCGGGCGAGACGCCGGGCGCGCGGCCCGGCGGTTCCCCGGCACCGGATCCCTCCACGGGCGGCGGGCCGGGCGGCGGGCCCGGGACCGGGCAGGAGCCCTCCGCGGGCGCCGCGCCGGGCACCGGACCGGACACCGGACCCGGGGCGCACCCGGGGACGGGCAAGGGCGGCGGGACCGTCCCGGAACTCGCCGCCACCGGCGACCCGCACCGGGCGCCCGCGCTGATGCTCACGGGCGCCGGGGTGCTCATGGTCATGGGCGGTGCGGCCCTGAGGTTCAGCCGCCGAGGGTGAACCAGGTGCTGCGGGACTTCTGCCACTCGGGGTGGCTGAGGTCCTTGGCCTCCTTGCCGTCCCCGTACAGGTCGGCGGCGCCGTTGTCGGTCATCAGCTGCGCCCGGGCGCCGGCCACGGTGAGGTCCGGGACGTCCACGACGGCCTCCCAGGCGCCCGGGTCGGAGGTGGGCAGGTCGAGCAGCTTCACGGGGGCGCTGCCGGCGTTGCCGTCCCAGGAGTACAGGGCGTACGGGTCGCTGTTGTCGTCGGCGGCCCAGGAGCCGGCCAGGATCAGGTACTGCCCGGCGGCGTTGCGGCGGATGTCGCGGACGCTGAGGCCGCCGAGGTCGAGGGTGACCGGGGTGCCGAAGGTGGCGTGGACGGAGGTGTTGGGCTTGCCGCCGACCAGCTTGTCGAGGTTGGTGACCGGCACCAGCAGGGCCTTGCCGCCGGAGGCCGGGGGCACCAGCGGCGCGCGGAAGCCGATGTACGCGGTGCTGGTGGAGCCGGGCGCGAACTCCATGCCCTCGGCGTTGAAGCCGTCGATGGCCTTGGGTATCTCGCCGGAGGCGGCGCCCGAGGCGAAGCCGTAGCGGTTGCCGTTCGCCTTGTCCCAGGCGATCAGGTCGGCGCGCAGGCCCTCGTAGTAGCCGGAGACGGCCAGCTGGGTGTCGGCGCCGCTGCCGGTGACGGTGGTGGCGAAGAGCGTGGAGCGGTCGGCCTTGACCTCGCCGTCCTTGTTGTTGCCCATGGAGCCGGTCCAGTAGATGGTGTTGCCCGCCCGCGTGCCGGCCTCGATGTCGATCTCGGAGGAGGCGCCGGCCTTGGAGCCGATGTCCCAGGTGCGCACCGGGGCGCCGGAGCCGTCGCGCCGGTACAGCCGCAGCACGTTGCTCTCGTCGTCGGCGACGACCATGTAGCCGCCGCCGACGTCCACGGCGGCGGAGGCGTCGCTGGAGCCGGTGGTGTAGCGGGTGTCGGCGGCGCGGGTGACGGCGGCGGAGGCGGCGAAGTGCAGGGTCTTGGTGGCGGTCTTGCCGCCGAGGCCGGTCACCTTGACCGTCAGGTCGGCGTAGCCGCGGGCCCGGGGGGCGACCGTGAGGGTGCGGGTGCCGGCGGTGCCGGTGACGGTCACGTCGCCGGTGCCGGCGACCGAGGTCTTGGTGCTGGCGGAGGCGGCGACGGTGAGCGCCGAGGCGTCCGCGCCGCTCTGCGCGACGGTGACCGTGACGGACGGGTCGGCGGTGGCGCCGACCGCGCCCGAGAGGTAGGAGGCGGACAGGGAGATCGTCGGGGTGCCGTACGAGGCGGCGCCCGCCGGGGTGCCGAGGAGCGGCACCATCGTGGCGGCGAGCACGGTGGCGACCGCGCCGGGGACGAGGGTGGCCGTGCGGGAGCGGGACAGCATCGGTGGACGCCCTTCCAAGATCGCTGCGGAAATGCGGGGAGAGACTGCTCCGCGGCCCCCAACTCCCGCCGCCCGCCGGATGATCATCAGGTGAACGTCTCGCGGCGCGGCGGCGCCCCGCGGCCCGGACGCCGCCGGGCCGCCGCCCGCGCGCGGCCGGGCACCCACGCCCGTCTGCGAGGATCGACAGGTGAACGACACCCAGGCGGGCGCGCCGACCCGGGCCGGCATCCCCGAGCACGGCCGGCTCCCCAAGTACTTCGTCGTCAAGACGCGGCTGGAGGAGCTGCTCGGCGAACTCGGCGAGGACGTGCCGCTGCCGACCGAGCGCGAGCTCGCCGCCCGCTTCGGCGTGGCGCGTGAGACCGTGCGGCAGGCGCTGCGCGAACTGCTGATCCAGGGCCGGCTGCGGCGTCGCGGGCGTGCCACGGTGGTCGCGGGGCCCAAGCTCGAGCAGCCGCTGTCGCTGGCCAGCTACACCGAGGGCGTGCGCCGCCAGGGCCGGGTGCCGGGCCGCAACCTGACCGCGCTCGACCGGATCGCGGCGGACGAGGTGCTGGCCGGCCAACTGGGCATCGCCACGGGCGACACGGTGTGGCACATGGAGCGCGTGCTGCTCGCCGACGAGGAGCGGGTGGGCCTGGAGAGCACCTACGTCGCGGTGGTGCGGGTGCCGCGGCTGGACGCGGACTTCGACCCGGACTCCTCCTTCTACGCGTACCTGCGCGAGCGCGCGGGCGTGGAGTTCGGCGACGCGGACGAGCGGATCGAGACGGTGCTCGCCACCCCGCGCGAGGCGCTGCTGATCGGCACGCCGCCCGCGCTGCCGATGCTGCTGCTGCACCGGCACAGCCGGGACACCGAGGGCGCGCCTTTGGAGCGGGTGCGGTCGCTGTACCGCGGCGACCGCTTCAGCTTCACGACCCACCTGTCCCGTACGTAGGCGTACGCCCCCTTCGGCACCCCCGGACCGCCCCTTCCCTGACCCCCGAACGGTCACGGAAAGATAACGGGTCTAGTCCAAGATTGCGGGTCCGTTCACAACCGGTTCAGCGAGCGGACGTGGCCGCGTCCGACGGCGAGCCGACCGTGGTCGTCATGAGAGTCCTGATCGTGGGCGCCGGAGCACTCGGCACCCTCCACGCCTGGCACGCCGTCACGCGCGGCCACGAGGTCGTCCACCTGGAACGGGAGACCGAGGCCCGCGGCGCCTCCGTCCGCAACTTCGGACTGGTCTGGGTCTCCGGCCGGGCCTCCGGCGCCGAACTGGAGACGGCGCAGCGCGCCCGCGAGCTGTGGCAGCGCATCGGCGAGCAGGTGCCCGGCGTCGGCTTCCGCGCCAACGGCTCGCTGACCGTCGTACGCACCGAGGCCGAACGCGCCGTCGCCGAGCAGGCCCTGGCCTCGGCCGACGCCGCCGCGCGCGGCATGAAGTGGCTCGACGCCGACGAGGTCCGGCACCGCAACCCGGCGCTGCGCGGCGAGTTCACCGGCGCCCTGCTGTGCGAACGGGACGCCGCCGTCGAGTCACGCGTCGCGCTGCCCGCGCTGCGCGCGCACCTGGCCGCCACCGGCCGCTACACCTTCCTGCCCGGCCGCGAGGTCCGCGACGTCACCACCGGAACCGTCCGCGACGACCACGGCGACACCCACCACGGCGACACCGTCGTGCTGGCCACCGGCGCCCACCTGACCGGACTCGTCCGCGAACTGGCGGGCCCCGGACTGCCGGTGCGCCGGGTCCGCCTGCAGATGGCCCAGACCGACCCGCTGGACGAGCCGCTGACCACCTCGGTCGCCGACGCCGACAGCTTTCGCTACTACCCCGCCTACGCCGGCACCACGCTCGACGCCCTGCGCGCCGGGCAGCCCCAGCCGCCGGTCGCCGCCCATCACCGCATGCAACTGCTCATGGTGCAGCGCCTCGACGGTGGGCTGACCATCGGCGACACCCACGAGTACGACGAGCCCTTCGCCTTCGACGTCACCGAGGACCCCTACGACCACCTCACCGCCACCGCGGAAGCACTGCTCGGCCGCCCCCTGCCACGCGTGCGCCGCCGCTGGGCCGGGGTGTACGCGCAGTGCACCGACCCGTCCCTGGTGGTGCACCGCAGCCGCGTCGCCGACGGCGTGTGGCTGGTCACCGGACCCGGTGGCCGCGGCATGACCTGCTCCCCCGCCATCGGCGAGGACACCGCCAACGAGATCGGCTGGTAACGACAATGACCGACCGCACTTCCCCCACGCTCGTCGTCCTCGACATGGCCGGCACCACCGTCGCCGACGACGGCCTGGTCGAGCGGGCCTTCGTCCGGGCCGCCGAACGCCTGGGCGCCGAACCCGACCTGGACTACGTCCGCCGCACCATGGGCGAGTCCAAGATCTCCGTCTTCCGCGCCCTGTTCGGCACCGAGGAGCGGGCGCAGCGCGCCAACACCGAGTTCGAAGCCGCCTACGCCGACCTCGTGGACTCCGGCGCCTGCGCGCCGCTGCCCGGCGCGGCCGAGGCCATCGCCGCGCTGCGCGAGCAGGGCCGCACCGTGGTGCTGACCACCGGCTTCTCCCGCACCACCCAGGACGCGATCCTGGCCGCCCTGGGCTGGCAGGACATCGCCGACCTCACCCTGAGCCCGGCCGACGCCGGCGGCCGTGGCCGCCCCTACCCGGACATGGTGCTCACCGCGCTGCTGCGCACCCGCGCCGCCGACTCCGTCCGGGACATCGCGGTGGCCGGGGACACGGCGTACGACATGCTCTCCGGCGTCCGCGCCGGCGCGCCCGTCGTGGCGGGCGTGCTGACCGGCGCCCACGACGGGACGGCGCTGCGCGAGGCGGGCGCCACCCACGTCCTGGACTCCGTCGCCGCGCTTCCCGCCCTGCTGGCGAAGGTCTGAGATGGGCATACGGTTCGAGGACGTGACGGTGGCCTACGGCCGCACCACCGTCCTGGACTCCTTCGACCTCACCGTGGAGCCCGGCGAGGTGATGGCCCTGCTCGGCCCCTCCGGCTCGGGCAAGACCACCGCGCTGCGCGCCGTCGCCGGGTTCGTCACCCCGGCCCGCGGGCGGGTGTGGATCGACGGCCGCGACGTGACCAAGCTGCCGCCGTACCGGCGCGGCATCGGCATGGTCGTGCAGAGCTACGCCCTCTTCCCGCACCTGCGCGTCGACAAGAACGTCGGCTTCGGGCTGCGGGCGCAGGGGGTGCCGCGCGCCGAGACCGCCGAGCGGGTCGAGCAGGCCCTGGCACTGACCGGCATGGGCGAGTTCGCGCGGCGCTACCCGCGCGAGCTGTCCGGCGGCCAGCAGCAGCGGGTCGCCATCGCCCGCGCCCTGGCCGTACGCCCCCGGGTGCTGCTGCTCGACGAGCCGCTGTCCGCGCTCGACGCGAAGCTGCGCTCGGGGATGCTGGCCGAACTGGCGCGCCTGCACCGCGAACTGCCCGACGTCTCCATGCTGTACGTCACCCACGACCAGATCGAGGCGCTGACCCTGGCCGACCGCATCGCGGTGATGGACCGGGCCCGGCTGAGGGACGTCGGCACCCCGCAGGAGCTGTACCGGCGCCCGCGCACCGAGTTCACCGCGTCCTTCGTCGGCAACGCCAACCTGCTGCCGGTCACCGTCGGCAAGAACGGCGAAGTCCGCTTCGCCGGTCACGACCTGCTCGCCCCCACCGGCGACGCGGCCCCTGGCGCCGAGGCCACGCTGTGCGTGCGCCCGCACGCCGTGGCCCTGGGCGACGGGCCCAACCCGCTGCCCGGCACCGTCACCGGCATCCAGTGGCGCGGCGCCACCCACCGCCTGCTGGTGGAGACCGCGGGCCACCAGGTGATGGCCGACGTCAGCGAACTGCGCGACCCGCCCGCCCCCGGCGACGCCGTCACCGTGCACTTCGCGCCCGACGACGCCGTCCTGCTGCCCGCCGGCACCGGGGGCGGTGACCGCGATGGCTGAGGCACGCCCCTGGGCGCCCCGCCTGCTGTGGGCGGGGGTGCCGGTCGCGCTGCTCGCGGCGGGGTTCCTCTACCCCCTGGTGCTGCTGGTGTGGCAGTCGGTGTCCCCCGACACCGGCGGGCACTCCTTCGCCGTGTACGGCGACGTCTTCGGCTCCGAGGTCTTCCGGCGGGCGCTGGGCAACACCGTGTGGATCGCGGCCGCCTCGACGGCCGGCTGCCTGGTGCTGGGCTTCGTCCTCGCCCTGGTGATCGCCTTCGTGCCGTTCCCCGGTGCCCGCGCGGTCGCCCGGTTCGTCGACGTCTTCCTGTCCTTCCCGTCCTTCCTGATCACGCTGGCGCTGGTCTTCGTGTACGGGTCGGCGGGCATGGCCAACGGGCTGTGGACGGACGCCACCGGCGCCGCCGAGGGGCCGTTCGCCTTCCTGACCACGCCGTGGGGCGTGATCCTCGCCGAAGTCACGTACTTCACGCCCTTCGTCATGCGCCCCCTGCTGGCCGCCTTCGGGCAGCTGGACCCCGCGCAGATCGAGGCCGCGTCCTCGCTGGGCGCCCGCGCCCCGCGCATCGTGCGGCAGGTGATCCTCCCCGACGCGCTGCCGGCGCTGGCGGCCGGCGGGAGCCTGGTGCTGGTGATGTGCCTGAACGAGTTCGGCATCGTGCTCTTCACCGGCGCCAAGGGCGTCACCACGCTGCCGATGCTCGTCTACACCAAGGCGATCCTGGAGTCCGACTACCCCGCGGCCTGTGTCGTCGCCACCGTCAACGTCGCCGTCTCGCTGACGCTGTACGGCCTCTACCGGGCGGTGAGCCGACGTGCTGGTGCATAGCCGCGGCGGCCGCCGGGCCGTGTGGGCGCTGTTCGCCCTGCTCTTCCTGCCGCTGTTCGCGCTGCCGCTGCTGGTGCTGGTGGCCGCGTCCTTCGCGGGCCACTGGAGCGGCGCGCTGCCGTCCGGCCCGACCCTGGACCACTACGACGCCGCCGTGCGCGGCGAGTCGCTGCAGGCCCTGACCACCAGCCTGGCCACCGCGGCCGCCGCCAGCGCCCTGGCGCTGACCGCGGGCACCTGGGCCGCGCTGTCCGCGCACGCGCTGGGCCGCCGGGCCCGGCGGGTGATGGACCTGCTGTTCATGCTGCCGGTCGCGGTGCCGTCGGTGGTCGCCGGGCTCGCGCTGCTGGTCGCCTTCAGCAGGCCGCCCGTGCTGCTCAACGGCACCCGGACGATCGTGATCCTGGCCCACACCGTCCTGGTGACGGCCTTCGCGTACCAGTCCGTGACGGCGGCGCTGGGCCGTCTCGACCCCGCCTACGAACAGGCCGCGGCCAGCCTCGGCGCCCGTCCCTGGTACGTGCTGTGGCGGGTCCGCCTGCCGCTGCTGCTGCCCTCCCTGGGGGCGGCGGCCGGGCTCTGCTTCGCCCTGTCCATGGGCGAGTTGAGCGCCACGATGATGCTCTACCCACCCGACTGGCTGCCCCTGCCGGTCCTCGTCTTCAGCGCCACCGACCGCGGCTCGCCGTTCACCGGCTCCGCCCTCGCGGTGGTCCTCATGGGCACGACGCTGCTCGTCCTGCTCGCCCTCTCCCGCATCCGCACCAAGGCCTCCTACCGATGACCCCCAAGGAGATCAGTCCCGCCATGTCCTCCGTGCCCCGCGTCACCCGCGTCTCACGCGTCTCCCGTCGCGCCCTGCGCGCCCCGATCGCCGTCCTCGCCTCCTCCCTGGTCCTCGGCGGCGCCCTCACCGCCTGCGGCGGCGACTCCTCCGCCGCGGACGCCAAGGAGGTCACCGTCTACAGCGCCGACGGCCTCAAGGGCGAGAACGGCGACGGCTGGTACGACCAGGTCTTCAAGGACTTCGAGAAGCAGACCGGCATCAAGGTCCGCTACGTCGAGGGCGGCTCCGGCGAGGTCGTGCAGCGCGCCGTCCGCGAGAAGTCCCACACCCAGGCCGACGTCCTGGTCACCCTGCCGCCCTTCATCCAGCAGGCCGACGCCAAGGGCCTGCTGGAGAAGTACGCCCCGAAGGGCGCCGACAAGGTCGCGGCCGCCGACAAGTCCACCGACGGCACCTGGACCTCGGTCGTCAACAACTACTTCGGCTTCGTCTACAACAAACAGCAGCTGAAGACCGCCCCCACCACCTGGGACGAGCTGCTGGACGCGACGTACAAGGACAAGCTCCAGTACTCCACGCCGGGCGTCGCCGGCGACGGCACCGCGGTCGTCATCAAGGCGATGCACGACTTCGGCGGCAAGGACCAGGCCATGGAGTACCTCAAGAAGCTCCAGGCCAACAACGTCGGCCCGTCCTCCTCCACCGGCAAACTGGCGCCGAAGGTCGACAAGGGCGAGATCCTGGTCGCCAACGGCGACGTCCAGATGAACTTCGCCCAGGCCAGGTCGATGCCGAACCTCGGCATCTGGTTCCCGGCCGCCCGGGGCGGCAAGCCCACCACCTTCGCGCTGCCGTACGCCGGCGGCCTGGTCAAGGGCGCCCCGCACGCGGAGAACGGCAGGAAGCTGCTGGACTTCATGCTCGGCGAGCAGGCCCAGAAGCAGGTCAGCTCCATCGGCGGCGGCTTCGCCGCGCGCTCCGACGTCAAGGCCGACGACGCCAACGCCACGGCGCTCGCCGGGATCCTCCAGGGCGTCGAGGTCTTCCAGCCGGACTGGGCGGACATCGACACCAACCTCGACACCTACGTCCAGGCCTGGCAGGAGGCCACCGGCAGCTGACGCGTGCCCGGCGACGGTGCGCCCCCGGCCGGGACCGGCCGGGGGCGCACCGTCGTCAGGGCCGGGTCAGACCAGGTCGACGAGGTCCGCGATGGAGTCCACGACGGTGGTCGGCCGGTACGGGAAGCGGTCGATGTCGCCCGCCTTGGTCAGGCCGGTCAGCACCAGGAAGGTCTGCATCCCGGCCTCCAGGCCCGCCAGCACGTCGGTGTCCATGCGGTCGCCGATCATCGCGGAGGTCTCGGAGTGCGCGCCGATGGTGTTGAGGCCGGTGCGCATCATCAGCGGGTTCGGCTTGCCCACGAAGTAGGGGTCCTTCCCCGTCGCCTTCGTGATCAAGGCGGCCACCGAGCCGGTCGCGGGCAGCGCCCCCTCGGGCGAGGGCCCGGTGTTGTCGGGGTTGGTGGCGATGAACCGGGAGCCGGCGTTGATCAGCCGGATGGCCTTGGTGAGGGCCTCGAAGGAGTAGGTGCGCGTCTCGCCCAGGATCACGAAGTCCGGCTCATGGTCGGTCAGCACGTAGCCCGCGTCGTGCAGGGCGGTGGTGAGGCCGGCCTCGCCGATCACGTACGCCGTCCCGCCGGGGTGCTGGTCGTCCAGGAAACGGGCGGTGGCCAGCGCCGAGGTCCAGATGTTCTCGGCCGGCACGTCCAGGCCGATGCGGCTGAGCCGGGCCGCCAGGTCGCGGGGGGTGTAGATGGAGTTGTTCGTCAGGACGAGGAACGGGCGGCCCGAGTCCCGCAGCCGCTTGATAAAGGCGTCCGCGCCGGGCACCGGGATGCCCTCGTGCATGAGGACGCCGTCCATGTCGGTGAGCCAGGATTCGATGGGCTTGCGCGCTGTCATGGCTGCGGACTCTAGTCCGGCCGGGTGACCTGTGCACATGCGCCCGGTGTCCGCCCCGCGTTCCCCGGTCCGGGCGACCTCCCGACCCGTCCGGAGCACCACCGCATGCGGGGGCCCGCGAGGGAAGGGACCTTCGAAACACCGGGGCCGACCAATCCGACGACATGAGCCCGGGTGAGTGGAGGTCGTGATCATGGGCTCTGTCATGGGAGCCGCCCGCGTTCCCCTGTGCGCCGCCGCAGCGGCGACGCTGATCGTGTTCTGCGGTCCCGCCGCCCTGGCCGACGACGGGCCGGACGACTCCAGCGGGTCCAGCTTCCGGTTCGGCGGGGGCGGCGGAGGCGGTGACGGGGACGACGACGGCGGAAGCAGCAGCAACCCCCTCCTGCAGTTCTTCAACAACGACAACAACGACAACAACGACGACCGCCAGGACAACGGCCGGCAGAACGGCGACAGCGGCAACAGCAACAACCGCGACGACGATGACGACGACGGGGGCAGCGGGCGCGACAGCAGCGGCCGCGACAACAGCAACGACAACGACCGCCAGGACTCCGGCCGCGACAACGGCAACGACAACGGCTCCGGGCGGGACGACTCCGGACGCGACGGCAACGACGGCGAGGACGACGGCCCCGGCAACGGCAACGGCACGGACAACAACGGCGGGACCGGCGGCACCGGAGGCGTCGGCGGGATCGGCGGCACGGGTGGCGTCGGAGGCGTCGGGGGTGTCGGAGGCGTCGCCGTCCCGGTGCGGATCACCCCGGGCACGGTCGGCCCCGGCGGTGACGTGGACGTCCGCACCGACCAGTGCGACCGCGCCAAGACCGGCACCGTCAGTTCCTCCGCGTTCGTCACCCCGGTCACGCTCGCCCCGGCGAGCGACGGCGGCATGTACGCCTCCGCGGTGGTCCGTTCCGGACTGACCCCGGGCTCCTACCGGGTGGCCATCACCTGCGACGGCGCGTCCCACGAGGGAACGCTGGAGGTCACCGAGGCCGCCTCCGGCTTCCCGTCCGCGCCCGTCCCCGCGGGCGGCGGCGCCATGGCGAACCACCAGGCCGCCGCGGAGCAGCAGCCGGCGGGCGTCCCCGGCATCGTGGCCGCCGGCGTGCTGGCCGTGGCAGGGGCGGCGGGGCTGGTCGTGCACCGCCGCCGCACCCGGGACTGACCGGTGCAGGGACGTACCGTCGCGGCCCTCGCCGCCGCCGTGGTGCTCGGCGCGGCGTGGCTGAAGGGATACGTCGACCCCGGCCTGCCCGGCTTCGGGGTGGGCGCGCCCGCGCCCGCCGCGACCGCGCAGGCCGGGGCCGCGGGGCGGCCCGCCCAGGTCTACGCGGCGCACACACCGCTGCCCCCGGCACGCCCGCTGCGGATCGACATCCGCTCGGCCGGCATCCACGCCAAGCTGGTGGAGCGGGGGCTCACCGCCGACGGCGCGGTGGACCCGCCGCCGTTCAGCACACCGGACGTGGCGGGCTGGTACGGGCGCGGCCCCGCCCCGGGTGACGCGGGGGCGGCGCTGATCGTCGGGCACGTCGACACCCGCAGCAAGGCGGCGGTCTTCTACGCCCTGAGCACGGTCACGCAGGGCGACCTGGTGGAGGTCACCCGCTCGGACGGCTCGGTCGCCGAGTTCGCCGTCGAGGGCGTGGAGATCGTCGACAAGGCGGGCTTCCGCCCCGACCGGGTGTACGGCTCCGGGGTCCGCCCCGAGCTGCGGCTGATCACCTGCGGCGGCACCTTCGACCACGCCACCCAGACCTACTCGGCGAACGTCGTGGTGTACGCGGCGCTGACCGGCTCGCACACCCGGGCGTGACCCCCCGGGACCGACGGGACGTCAGACCCCCAGGTCCCTGATGAGCTTGGCCACGTGGCCGGTGGCCTTGACGTTGTACCAGGCGTGCTCGACCTTGCCCTGCTCGTCGACGACGACCGTGGAACGGATCACCCCGGTCACCACCTTGCCGTACAGCTTCTTCTCGCCGAAGGCGCCGTACGCGGTCAGCACCGACTTGTCGGGGTCGGCGAGCAGGGTGACCTTCAGGGACTCCTTCTCGCGGAACTTGGCGAGCTTCTCGGGCTTGTCGGGGGAGATCCCGATCACGTCGTAGCCGGCGCCCGCGAGCACCTCGAGGTTGTCGGTGAAGTCACAGGCCTGCTTGGTGCAGCCGGGCGTGAGGGCCGCCGGGTAGAAGTAGACGATGACCTTGCGGCCCGCGTGTGCGGCGAGGGAGACCTCGTTGCCGTCGGCGTCGGGAAGGGTGAAGGCGGTGGCGGTGTCGCCGGGCTGGAGGCGCTCGCTCATGGTGCAGTTCTCCGGTTCGGGGTGCCGACGGGCATCGGCACGGACGGACTGACAGACTGTCTGCACGGTACCGGTCGACAAGGACGACGGAGGCGGAGCAGTGTCGGATGGCAGGAGCCCTGCTCAGATCGAGGCGGACATCGCCCTCAAGCGGCAGGCGCTGGCCGCGACGCTGGACGAGATCGCGGTGCGGGTGCACCCCAGCACGATCGCGGCGGACACCAAGGCGAAGGTCGCCTCGGCGGTGGACCGCACCGCGGGACGCGCGTACGTGGCGGTGAACCGCGGCGTGACCGAACTGCGGGGGCACTTCGTGGCGGAGGACGGCGCGCCCCGCGTGGAGCGCATCGTGCCGGTCGCGGTGGCGGCGGTGGCGCTGGTCGCGGTGGTGGCCGGTCTCTCACTGCGCCGGCGTCGCCGGTAACGTCGTACCTGTGAGTTCGCAGACGCATGACAAGCTCCCCATCCGCATGCTGCACGACCGCGTGCTGGTGCGGTCCGACGTCCCCGAGGGCGAGCGGCGCTCCGGCGGCGGCATCCTGATCCCCGCCACGGCGGCCGTCGGCAAGCGCCTGGCCTGGGCCGAGGTGGTCGCGGTGGGACAGAACGTACGGACCGTGGAGGTCGGTGACCGGGTGCTCTTCGACCCGGAGGACCGGGCCGAGGTCGAGGTGCGCGGTACGGCGTACGTGCTGATGCGGGAGCGGGACCTGCACGCGGTGGCGGCGGAGCGGCTGCAGGGCTCGGAGGACTCCACCGGCCTCTACCTCTGACTTTGCTATCGTCGGGTCCGTACCCTGACGAGACGCGCCGTACCAGGGCCCATGCAAAGACGACGCACCCCCTGACCCCTCGAGGATCGTGGAGGTGCCCGTCATGGCATGGGTCCTGTTGTGTCTCGCCGGCCTGCTGGAGGTCGGCTGGTCGGTCGGCATGAAGTACACCGACGGCTTCACGAGGCTGTGGCCCAGCGTCGGCACCGGGCTCGGCATCGTCGCGAGCATGCTGCTGCTGTCGTACGCGGCCAGGACGCTCCCGATCGGCACCGCCTACGGGGTGTGGGTCGGGATCGGCGCGGCGGGCGCGGCGGTGCTCGGCATCGTGGTGCTGGACGAGCCGGCGACCGCCGCCCGGATCTTCTTCATCTGCCTGCTGCTGGTGTCCGTGGTCGGCCTGAAGGCGACCTCGGGGCACTGAACGGCGCCGCGGCGCACGCCCTGGTGCGGAGACGAGTTCGGCCATGGCTGGGGCCCCTTCTTCGTAGGGGGTGGCCCCCGGCGGAAGTTACGCG